>JANNBP010000357.1:0-4626 GCA_031385555.1 Deltaproteobacteria bacterium
TCCAGCGGCAAGCTCAAGATGCCGGATCTCGGCTCGATGTTCGACTGGCGCAAGGCCGCCAAGAAGGCCAAGACACTATCCGATGCTGTCGGGCCGACGCAGCAGGCGGCGACGTCGACCAAGGAGACCGCGGCGACGCCCGCTCCTCTCGATCCAGCCGCGATGGCGCACGTCGTCGCGATCCAGTCCGCGCTCGATCCCCACGAGGTCGCCTACGTCCAGGACGTCGCGAGGGAGTTGAACCCGGCCGAGTTGCGCGGCTGGCTCGACGAACTGAGCAAGCTCAGCGTGCCCGACGCGATCGTGCGCATCCGCGACCTCATCGCCGGCAAGAAGGGAGGTGCGTCGTGATCGCCCTGCCCTTCAACGACCACAAGTGTCTGGGCTCGATCACGGAGGTCGTGGCCGAGCTGGTCGCGACCCAAGATCCGGTGATCATCGAGCTGGCGAAGCGACACCAGACCACCGACGGTCTGATCTCCTACCTGCGTGGCCTCCCGCAACGCGATGACGACGGCGAACCACCCGACGGCCCGAAGGTCGACACGTGTGAGCCGCCGCAACGCCTCCGCGTCGGCGCGGACAATCCCAATTGCGTCGTTATGTAGACCTGCCCGTTATGCCGAGCTGGGGATGAACGTCGTCGGAGAATGCGCGCACAGCTCCGCATAAGTTCGGTTCTGTCAGGGAGCGATCGTGCGGGCCTCAGCAAGGATCGCCATCAATCGATCCGCGCCCTTGAAGCGACCCGGCCGAAGTCCGAAGGGCGCAACCTTCGCAAGCGCATCGAGTTGCTCGGTGGGATCCGCGCGAAGGTAGACCTCGGTGGTCGTGAGGTGCGCATGCCCCAGCCACAGCGCGACCTTGCGGACATCGCGCGTCGCCTGAAGCGTGAGCATCGCGCAGGTGTGGCGCAGGACGTGCGGCGACACCCGTTTCTCGCGGAGGCTGGGGACGGTTCGCGCAGCGACCTCGACGTACTTGGCGAGGAGATACGCGAACCCTGATCGTGTCAGGGCGCCCCTACGATCATTCAAGAAGAGATGACGCGACGGACCCTCGGGTCGTGCTCGCAGCCAGCGCTTCAGCGCGGTGGCCGTTTCGCGCCAGAGTGGCAACCGACGCTCGCGACGGCCCTTGCCGAGCACGTTGAGCGTGGACTGTGGTTGCAACGCGAGATCCTCGAGCTGGATCCCGACGAGCTCCGAGACACGGATGCCAGTGGCGACAGCGAGGTGTAGCATCGCTCGATCTCGGAGCCCGGCGACGGTCGAGTCCGGTGCGTTGATGATCGCCTGTGCCTCCTCCCGGCTCAGATAGCCGACGAGTCGGCTCGTGGATCGCTTGGTCGGGATGGCGAGGATGCGGCGTACCTGATCGATGGCCGAGGGCACGCGGTGCTCGATGTACCGGAACAGCGACTTGATCGCCGCGAGTCGAGCATTCCGGGTCGAGATTCCGTTATCGCGCTCGCGCTCGAGATGATCGAGGAAGGCCATGACGAGCTTCGCATCGAGCTGCTCGATCTCGAGGTTGGACGGCGAGGACTTGAGGCGACGGGCGGCGAACTCGAAAAGCAGCATGAAGGCGTGGCTGTAGGTCACCCGCGTATGCACGCTGGCATTGCGCTCGATCGGCAGCCGAACGCGGAGAAAATCCGAGACGTGAGGGGCGATCGCAGTCATCGCGACGTCCTCGCGAATCGCGCGCAACGCTCGGCGATCGACGTCAGGAGCGGCGGGGTGGCTTCAAGATACCAGTACGTGCTCGCCACCGTTGAATGCCCAAGGTACGTCGATAGCGCGAGCTCGTGCTCCGCGACCCTCGTCGAGTCGGAGTCCTCCAACGCTCGAACCGCGAAAGTGTGGCGCAAGCAGTGAAGCCGCGGGCGAGGCGTCTGCTTGTAGTCGAGTCCAATCGCGGCCAGGAACCTGCGGTACCAGACCTTGAGGCGATCGTAGGACAGCGGGTCCCCTTCCACTCCTACGAAGACTCGATCGCAGCGTGCCCGCCCGCGCCGCTCGACAAACGCTGTGAGTTCGCGCTCGACGGTCGAGTGAAGCGGTACGAGGCGGCTCTTGTGGCACTTGGTCTCGCGGATGATCAGGCCGTCGGACGTGAGATCGTCGAGGCGCAACGACAGCGCCTCGGAGATGCGCATGCCGGTAGCTGCGAGCAGTCCGACCAACGTCGCATACGTGTCACCATCGGTCGGACAGCGACGGGCGGCATCCATCAACGCGACGATCTGTGTCGGCGAGAAGATGAACGGCTCGGGCCGCCGAAAGGGATCCGCCGCGAAGACCCGATATGACGGAATCTCATGTCGCGGGTCCTCCGCGTGGAGGTGTCGTGCGAGGAGCGCGGCTTTGCGTACCAGCGCCTCTCGGCGCTCGGGTGAGCGCGCGAGCTTGGCCCATGCATGGATCGTCGCGACCTTCACGAACCGATCACGGCGTGCGTGCGCAAATCTGCCGAAGCTGCGCAGAATGCAGTCGGCGTCGCGCATGCTGTACCCGGCTGCGCGCCGCAGCGCGAGGTATGCCTCGACTTCAGCGATCATCGAACCGGCTCCATCTCCGGCCAAGGCTGCGCGATGCGCCTCAGCGCACCGATCGCGACCTTCGCGTACACCGCGGTCGATTCGCGTGATGCGTGACGAAGCAGACGGCCGACATCATCGAGTGTGGCGCCATGACGAACCAGGGTGGCGGCGGCCGAGTGACGGAAGAGGTGCGCGCCCTTACTTGGGGATGAGACCCCAAGCTCGTCGATCGCACGCTGGCAGATGCCGCCGACGCTGGTGGCACCGAGGGGCCGATACGGAGCCTGGATGCAGAGAAACACCTGCTCGTGCTGACACGTCTGTCGCACCCGCAGGTAGGCAAGGATGGCGTCGCCGACCTCCTGGGGTATGGGCAACCAGGTCGGACGCCGAAGCTTGCCGACGACGCGGAGCTGGCCGCGTGCCCAGTCGAGGTCTGAGAGGCGGAGCCCACGCACATCGCCGGCACGCAGAGCGAGTCGCGCGAGCAACAGGAGAACCGCGCGATCGCGCAGCCCCGTTAACGTCTTCGTCGAGCGGCTCGCGACGAGGCGTTCGATGACGTCCTCGTGGAGGTAGCGTGGCAGCGTCGCGAGCTTCCAGTGCGGCATCGACGGGACCGAGCGATCGAGGTGGCTGCGACAGCGTCCTGTCGCCACGAGGAATCGCATGAACATGCGCAACGCCCGCACGAACACCAGCCGGCGGGCAGGTGTCAGCCTCGTGCATTCCTCAATCACGTACGCGCGGACCGTCTTCGCGTCGAGATGATCCCAACGCCGTCCTCTTCTCGATACGACGAACGCGGCCGCGAGTGGCTGGTAATCCGCGAGCGTCCGTTCTGCGGAGCCACGATGCTGTCGCATCCAGAGGTCGAACTCCGCGACGAGTGGCAGCAACGGTGGAAGTGGCTCTGGTGGAATCGCTCGTCGTCGTCGGAGATGCTCGACGAAGTGCTGAACTTCGACCATGACAACTTGTCTCGCGCCGCAACGGCGCCCCCGGCCCGACGAGCGCGGGCCCGACGAACGCGCGGTGTTCCGCCGACACCGACATCGGCGGAGATGCTGGCCAAATTTGTCCAGCAGGCCCCTGTCCACCATCGCGAGCTTCACGCCTCGACGGCGCAGCCAAACCCCGAGATGAAGGGCCGGATCGATTGATCGTTGAATTGTCAGAGAGCCGTAGCCAGCCGCGAAGCGCTCCTCCACGAATCCATCGAGGAACTCTCCGAGTGGCTGCGTGCGCAGCAACTCGCAGGATTCTGGTGAGTAGAAGGCGCCGAGGCCGGTTGCATTATGCGGAGTCGACAGAGGCATCTTGATGCCGCCACCAACGGCGGGCGCGACGAGATCATTCCCAGCTACGCATAACGGCAAACTCTACATAACGACGCTTATGTGCTGCTGCGCATAAGCGTCGAGCGCGCAGCCACCTACCTTGCGGTGGCTGAGCTGATCGATCCGCAACCCGTGCGGCAACTCGCGACGCTCGACACCCCGGTCGGCCTCCACACGTTCCCGGTCGAGAACGGCGCGCCCGTGATCCTCGATCCCAAGGTGCCGAGGAACTGCCTCGACTGCGGGGTCGCGCTTCAGGCGCCCGAACCGATCGAGATCGATCCGCATCAGGCGATCGACTGGACGGCGATGATCGCCGAGCAGGACGCTCGTCAGCTACGTAACGGCCCGAGCCGCGTGCGTCGCGCCCAGAACGCGGTGATGCGTATGGTCGACAACGGCGTGGCCCCGTCGCAACTCGAGGTCGACGCGATCGGCTGGATGTTCGCGCTGGCGGAGCGAGCCGCTCGGCGCTGGGGTTCGCGTGCGCTCGCGATGGTGCGCACCACTGCGCAGGCGATCGCGGATGTCGCGGATGAAGTTCTCGGGCGCACTCAGCGGAACTTCGCGCTCGAGGTTGGCGGTACGCGTCTGGAGGCACCACGGTGGATGGCGCAGCTCGGCACGGTGGCCGGGCGCGTCGGGATGGGAGTCGGCGCGGCTGCGCTGAGGACCAAACTCGACGCGCTCGGGATCGGCGGAGACATGGTCAGGCTCGTCGAACAAGAGCTGAACCGCGAG
>JANNBP010000358.1:0-29409 GCA_031385555.1 Deltaproteobacteria bacterium
CTTCGCGAGCGCCGCGCTGCGGATCGCCAGACACGCGAGCCGGCGATCGAACGACGACGGCGACAGCTCGCCGCGCTGATGCGCGCGACACGACGCCTGGTGCAACGAGGCCCACCCGCTCGCATAGCCGTCGAGGCTCGCCGCGATCTGCGGCGCGGTCTCGCGCGCGTACGTCGACAGCCCCGCGAAGTGAACCGAGGCCGCGGCCTGACGCGCCGGTCCCCAGCTCGGGGCGATCGTCTCCGCGGCGCCTTCGCACGGATCGATCGCCTGCTGGGTCTTGCCGACAGAGAAGGCGATCGCCGTCGTCGCGAGACCGACGATTCCCACACCGACCAGCGCCCGACGTCGCCATCGCGTCGCCGGATCCAAGCCGAGCGCGTGGACCAGCGCCGTCATCGATGGGAAGCGCTTCGCCGGATCGTCGTCGGCGCCGCGCCGCAGGATCGGCTCGATCCAACGCGGCAGCTTGTCTCCCAGTCCCTCGCGCAGCGACACGCACAGCGCGTATTGATCGACGCTCGCGGTCACCGTCCCGCGCTGCTGCTGCTCCGGCGCCATGTAGCCGCGGGTGCCGCCGAGCGACTGCTGATCACCCTCGGCGTGGGCGAGCCCGAAGTCGAGGACCCGCACGCGCCCGTCGCCGCCGACGATCGCGTTGTCGGGCTTGAAGTCGCGATGCACCAGCCCCTCCGCGTGCGCGGCCGCCAGCCCCTCGCCGGCCTGCCGATACGCGCGCACGATCGCGGCGACGCCGCTCTCCTTCGCGAGCTCGCGCAGCGTCTTGCCGCGCACCAGCTCGATCACCAGGAACACACCCTCCGGTACGTCGAGGACGTCGTAGATCGGCACCACGTGTGGATGCGAGAGCTTCGCGAGCGCCTGCCCCTCGTCGCGGGCGCGGGCGCGAGCGGTCGCATCGCCGGCGGTCGCGAGCTTGAGCGCCACGCCGCGATTGAGCTCGGGATCCCACGCCGACCACACCACGCCCATGCCGCCCGCGCCGGCCCGTTCGAGGATCGTGAAGCGCCCGACCTTGACGGCTGCCGGCACGTCGCCGAACAGCGCCGCCTCGGCACGCGCGCGCACCATCGCCCGATCCACCGGATCGGCGACCACGGGGACCTTGCGCAGCAGCTCTTCGGAATCCGCCAGAGCGTCAGAATATCAGCGCGCCGGCGCCCGCTTCCGCTTCTTGATCACCTTGGTGCCGCGCTTCGGCGGTTGCTTGCTCTTGATCAGCTCGTAGGCCTGCGAGACCAGCGCCTCGACCATCGACCACGGTGGATCGGTGTCGAGCTTGACCGCGATCCAGCCCTTGCCGCCGACGTAGGGTGGCCGCCAGAGGTGGTCGGGCTCGGCGTCGATCAGCGCGGCTTGCGCACCGTCCGGTGCGGGCAACCAGACCGAGACGTGCGCGCCGCCGTGGTGGTGGTCGTCGAACTGCGCGAACAGCTTGCCGCCGATCCGCCAGGTCGGTTCGCCCCACGCGAGCTGCTCGGTCGCCTCAGGCAGCGCCAGGCAGGTCGTGCGGAGCTGGTCGAGCAGCGCCTTCGAGGCCTTGGTCCGCACCTTCGCCGGGTGCGTCGACGCGCGCTGCTTCTTCGGAGTGGCCATGCGTCCTCAGGGTGAAGTCACGAGCCTGCACTCGCTGCCGGTCGATCCGGGCTCGCCTGGTACTCGAGGCGCAGCGCAGTGTACATGCGCACCGCGATCGCGAGCCGCGATCCAGTATATTGCGTGGCCATGACGCCCCTCGTCGTCGTCCGGTCGCAGCGCGTCGTCGTCGATGGAGCGATCCGACCGGCCGCGATCTACATCCGAGATGGCGTGATCGAACGCATCGCGGATCACGGTGATGTGCCTGCTGGTGCGCAGCTCGACGATTACGGCGAGCTCGCGATCCTGCCCGGCATCGTCGATACCCACGTGCACCTGAACGAGCCCGGCCGCACCGAGTGGGAGGGCTTCGCGACGGCCACCACGGCCGCGGCGATCGGCGGCGTCACCACGCTCGTCGACATGCCGCTCAACTCGATCCCGGCCACCACGTCGCGCGAGGCGTTCGCGGCCAAGCGCGCGGCCGCGCGGGGGCAGGTCACCGTCGACGTCGGGTTCTGGGGCGGCGTCGTGCCCGGAAACGCCGGCGAGCTCGCGGGCATGGTTGCCGACGGCGTGCGCGGCTTCAAGTGCTTCCTCGTCGACAGCGGCGTCGCCGAGTTCGGCTGGGTCGGCGAGCGCGAGCTGCGTCCCGCGATGGGCATCCTCGCCTCGATCTCTGGCAAGCAGGGAAAGGTCCCGCTGCTCGTCCACGCCGAGGTCGCCGGGCCGATCGACGCCGCGACCGCGCAGCTCGCCACCGCGAATCCGCGCGCGTACGCGACGTACCTCGCGTCGCGCCCGCCGGCTGCGGAGGAGCAAGCGATCCAGCTGGTCACCGGCCTCTGCAAGGAGACCGGCGCACGCACGCATATCGTCCATCACTCGGCGGCGAGCGCGCTGTCGATGCTCCAGCAAGCGCGCGCACAGGGCTTGCCGCTCACCGCGGAGACCTGCCCGCACTACCTGCACTTCACCGCCGAGACGATCCCCGACGGTGCGACCGCCTTCAAGTGCTCGCCGCCGATCCGCGATGCGGCGAACCGCGAGGCGCTGTGGAAGGCGCTCGCCGACGGCGTCCTCGACTTCGTCGCGTCGGATCACTCGCCGTGCAGTCCCGCGCTCAAGGCGCTCGAGCAAGGCGATTACATGACGGCGTGGGGCGGCGTCTCTGGCTTGCAGCTCGCGCTGTCGATCGTGTGGAGCGAAGCGCGGCAGCGCGGCCACACACTGATCGATATCGCGAAGTGGATGTCCGCCTCGCCCGCGAAGCTGGCAGGCCTCACGGGCACGAAGGGCGCGATCGCCGTCGGCAACCACGCCGATCTGATCGCGTTCGACGACGCGGCCACGTTCACCGTGACGCCCGAGCGCGTGCATCACCGCCACAAGGTGACGCCGTATACCGGCGAGACGCTGCACGGCGTGGTGCAGGCCACCTATCTACGCGGGACCAAGGTAGCCGAGGGCGGCAAGACGATCGCCACCGAGCGAGGACAACTGCTGTGACGACAGACTTCACCGATCTCCCGGATCTCGCCTGCGACAACGTCGGCGGCTACGCCCTCGCGTGCAACGACGACTTCTTCGCGCCTGCGGACAATTTGGTTCGCGCCCACGCAGCCGAGTGGTCCGAGCACACGTACGGCGATCGCGGCAAGATCATGGACGGCTGGGAGACACGGCGGCGGCGGTTCGAGCCGGCGTTCGGCCATCCGAGCCACGATGGGATCGCGCCGATCGGACCGCACGGCGAGCCGACCGACGCGCACGACTGGTGCGTGGTGCGGCTCGGTCTACCCGGCGTGATCCATGGCGTCGTCGTCGACACCTCTTACTTCCGCGGCAACTACCCCGAGACCTGCGCGATCTACGGGACGACCATCACCGATCCGCTCGACGCACGCGGTCTCTCCTCCGCCACGTGGACTCGGCTCCTCCCCCGTACGCAGCTCGAGGGCAACTCGAAGAACGTGTTCGCGATCGGTGATCGCACGCGCTACACGCACGTTCGCCTCGACATCTATCCCGACGGCGGGGTGGCGCGCCTTCGCGTCCACGGCGTGCCGACGCCCGATTGGACGATGCTGCGCGGGCCGATCGATCTCGCGGCGCTCGAGAACGGTGCGGTCGTCGAGACCTGCAGCGACATGTTCTTCGGCTCGCGCAACAACCTCCTCAAGCCCGGCAACCCGCCGAACATGAGCGATGGCTGGGAGACCCGGCGCCGCCGTGGCGCGGGCAACGACTGGGCGATCGTGCGCCTCGCCGGTCCGGGTACGATCGATCGCCTGCTACTCGACACCACGCACTTCCGTGGCAACGCGCCGGGGCAGTGCACCGTCGAGGGGATGCGCACCGATCTCGAAGGCCCCGAGACCGGCTGGCGCATGTTGCTCGCCACGCCGCTGCAGCCACACACGCGGCACTACTTCGATCACGAGCTCCGCCGGATCGGCCCGGTCACGCACCTCAAGCTGTCGGTGTTCCCGTGCGGCGGCATCGCGCGGCTGCGCGCATGGGGAACCCTCGACGAGGCCCCGTCGCGGCCTCGTCGCCTTGCATGCGATGGCTCCGACCGACGCGCACGCCGCACTCCTCAAGTGCTGCGGCTCGACGGAGTGGGCGACCAAGATGGCGCAGCGCCGGCCCTACGAGGACGTCGCCGCACTCCTGCGCATCGCCGAGAAGACCTGGTGGTCACTGGGTGAGGCCGCACATCGCGAGGCGTTCGCCGCGCACCCGAAGATCGGCGCGCCGAAGCCGCCGGCACAAGCCAGGGCCACCGCCGCGTGGGCCAAGGACGAGCAGCAGGCAGCGGCGTCGATCGATCAGGCCACCGTCGACGCGCTCGCGAAGGCGAACGCCGCGTACGAAGCCAAGCATGGCTTCCTCTTCATCGTCTGCGCCACCGGTCGGAGTGCGGAGACGATGCTCGCGGATCTGCACGCGCGCACGCCTAACTCTCAGATCGTCGAGCTGCGTACCGCGGCCGAAGAACAGATCAAGATCACGCGACTGCGACTCAACAAGATGTTGGCCGAGCTTGCGAGGCCACAAGAAAGCGCCGAGCGTGGGAGGCCACAAGAAAACGGAGAGCTCGAATGATCAGCACGCACGTTCTCGATACCTCTATCGGCCGCCCCGCGCGCGGCGTCCCTGTCGAGCTGGAGCGCATGGGCGAGTCCGTGTTCGGCGGCTCGTCGAGCTGGGAGCTGGTCGGCGCCGGCGCCACCGACATGGACGGTCGCAATCGCGAACTGACCCCCGCCACCGTCGAGCCGGGCCTCTATCGCCTGCGGTTCAACACCGAGAGCTACTGGGCGGCGAACGGGCACAAGGGCTTCTTTCCCGTCATCGAGATCACGTTCCAGGTCGAGGATGGATCGCAGGGCTACCACGTGCCGCTGCTGCTCTCGCCGTTCGGCTACTCGACGTACCGCGGCTCGTGATCACTTCTGGTTCGCGCCCTCGGGCCGAAACGTGAACGGATAGTTCACCTGCACGCCGCCGCCGCCCTTGGGCTTCGGAAACTCGATGCCCTTGATCACCGCCGCGACGCAGCTCGCGACCGTGGCGTTCATCCCAGCGCCACTCGCGCTCGCGACCTTGCCGCTCGGCGTGATGAAGAACGAAATCTGTATCGTGCCCTGCAGGTTCGGAACCGCGAGTAGCTCCTTCTCGTAGCAGTACGTGATCTTCTGGAAATTCTGCTTCACGAAGCGGCGGATGATCGCCTTGTCGAGATCGCCTTGGGCGTTCGGTTGCCCCGCGGCGACCACCGGCGGCAGGTTCGCCTTGCGCTCCGCCTCGGTCGGAATCAACCCGAGCCCGATCGACGTCACGCCCGCGCGATCGAGGAGCGCGAGCAGCGACACCAGGCTCTGCGCATCGACCTCGGGCCCCACCAAGACGTCGATCGTCGCGTTCGCGCCCAGCTTGTGACGCTGCCGTGCGTCGTCGAGCGCGGACGTCAGCTTGGTGAGCTCGACCACCGTGCCGTCGACCTTGACGCTCGGCTGGAGCTCGACGTCGAGCCACTGGCCCGCCGCTTCCCGCCCGTGCCGGTCGCGATGAAACTGGATCCGCAGTGGGCGCAGCTGATCTCCATTCCACACGCCGATCATCGCCTCGAGATCGGTCACCGCCTTGACGACGACGGCGGCCTTGGTCGACGGGTCCGCGATCACGACCGCCGGCACGTGCTCGAGCTTCGCGTTCGAGACCTCACCGACGACGGCGGCATACCGACCCGGGGTGAACACCGGCCCCCGCCACGGCCCGGCGGAGGGCCCGGAGGGCTTGCGTCCCATCTTGCCTTCCTCGAGTGCCATCGCCGTCCCGGTGCCTCCGGACTCGTCGTCCTCCTCCTCGGGCGGCGGCGGATCGTCTTCCGGCGTCGTCGCGGGCAGCAGCGAGCCGACGCGGTAGTCGGAGAACCCGTCGACGACGGACTTGGGATCTCGGTCAAGCATCACCGCCTCCCGCAGGAGCTGGTGCGACGCTTCGTTCCCCGCCGTCTTCGGACCTGCGATCCACGCCGAGATCCCCACGTCCTTCCAGCTCGCCGCCGCCGCGAGGCGTCGCTGCCCCTGGCCATCGATCAACACGACGACCGGAGGTGGGCTCTCGTCGGTCGAGGTCACGCCGGGAACTCCGAGCGTGGGCGCTGACACCCTCGTGTTCACCGGCACCGCGACGGGGATGACCGGCTCCGCTGACTTCTCCGTCGCAGTCCCCCCACCGCCACCGCCACAAGCCGCCAGCAGCACGAACGCGAGCCTTGTCGACATCGCGTGACTCTACCGCGGCTTCAGTCGAGTGCGCCCGCGGAGACGAGCGTCCCGTTCCACGGTCCGCCGCCACTCGACTTCTTGCCCCAGCCCCAGGTGCCCTTGAAGTTGCCGCTCGCGTCGCGCTTGAACGTGGCGTTGCCGCTGCCGGTTCCGTTCTCGGTCCACTTGCAGTCGAGATCGTTGAATACCGCCATGCATGCGAGCCGGCCCTTCGCGTAGGTCCCACCGACGATGCTCGAGCCGCGCTGCTGGCGAAGCGTCATCGCGCCCTCGGTGGTCTTGTACGTCCCGGCCCATGCGATCGCATCCGGCGTTGCTGGCGTCGCGGCCGGCGTGGGAGCTGCCCCGGCGAGCGCGCCCTTCGCCTCGGCCGACATCGGCGGCGGATCGCCGTCGAGCTGGTCGGCACCGAGGAAGCCCTTCGCCTTGATGTGCAAGGCGAGCTCGTCGGCGAGTGCCTTGCGCTCGGCATCGGAGAGCGACTTGACGAACGCCTGGTGCGTCCCGCCGCGCAGGCCGCGCAGGCTCCTCGCGTCGAGCTTCACGTAGAGATCGATCACCTGCTTGATCGGTTCGACGGCGATCGTCTTCGCATCGAGCTTGCCCTTGCCGAGATCGTAGAACGCCAGCGTCCTGACGTCCGACGCGAACGTGTCGATCGGCGTCGGCGGCAGCTCGTACGCGTACTTCGTGTACGACGGCGGCTCCTGGTTCGCGGCCTTGGCCTTCGCCTTGAGCTCGTTCATCTGATGGACCTTGTCGTAGGTCTCGTCGGGCAGCGGCTTCCACACCTCGAGCTTCGCGAGCACCGACTCCTGCGTGGTCTCGCTGCTCTCACGGCTCCCGTCGGCTTTGCTGCCGCAGCCGATCATCAACACCACGCACATCACGAGCTTCATGACCGCCTGCTCAGCAACGTGAATGCCACCCGATTCTCGCGCTAACCCAGCGTGATCACGGGGCCTCTCACTCCCGAGCGACGTGCCTGCGTCGTCGCGTGACGAGGACGCGTCGAGCGATCTGCGATACAACGCCCGTCCATGTCGGTCGCCACCACCCTGCCCCACAAGAAGCTGTCCAAGGCACTCGAGCGCGTCCACAAGGACCAAGCCGAGGTGGCCGCGCTGTACCCGGGCGAGAACGGTGCCCGCCAGCCGATCCACACCGTGTACGGCGGCGCCCACCTGTTCAAGTCGGACACCGCGAAGAAGCTCGGCGAGCTCGCCCTGCGCTCGCTCGATTTCGCGTCGGAGCCCGGCCTGTTCGCCGAGGTGATCGGGGTCCGTGGCGCGCTCGCAGGCAAGGTGTTCGAGCGCGTGCGCGAGAAGCTCGAGCGCGAGGCCGTCGAGGACTTCCGGATCGACTTCGAGGACGGCTACGGCAACCGGCCCGACGAGGAAGAGGACAACCACGCGGTCGCCGCGGCACAACAGGTCGCCACCGGCCTCGCGCAGGGGACGCTCCCGCCGTTCCTCGGCATCCGCATCAAGCCGCTGACCCGCGAGCTGGCCGCGCGCTCGCTGCGCACGCTCGACATCTTCCTCACCGAGCTGCTCGACAAGGCGAACGGCAAGCTCCCCGACAACTTCATCATCACGCTGCCCAAGATCCTGTCGAAGGGCGATGTCGAGACGCTCGTCGAGGTCCTCGACGTGTTCGAGGATCGCGCGGGCCTCGATCCGGGCGCGCTGCAGATCGAGTTCATGGTCGAGACGCAGCAGACGATCTTCGACGCGAACGGCCGCGTCGCCCTCCCGCGCCTCCACCGGGCGGCGAAGGGTCGCCTCCGTGGCGCGCACTTCGGAACGTACGACTACACCGCGAACATGGACATCACCGCGGCGCACCAACGCATGCGCCATCCCGCGTGCGACTTCGCGAAGCACGTGATGAAGGTCGTGTTCGCGGGCACCGGCGTGATGCTCTCCGACGGTGCGACCAACATCATGCCGGTCGGACCCCACAAGGGGAAGATCCTCACCGACCAGCAGCGCGACGAGAACCGCGCCGCCGTCCACGCCGCGTGGCGCCTGCACGCCGAGGACGTCCGCCACTCGTTGATCAACGGCATCTACCAGGGTTGGGACCTCCACCCCGCCCAGCTGCCCACCCGCTATGGCGCGGTCTACGGCTTCTTCCTCGACGGTCTCGCGCCGGCCTCGGAGCGCCTCAGGAACTTCGTCGACAAGGCGGCGCAGGCCACGCTCGTCGGCGATGTGTTCGATGACGCCGCCACCGGCCAGGGCCTGCTCAACTACTTCCTCCGCGGCATCGCCTGCGGTGCGGTCACCGAGCAGGAGGCCCTCGCCACCGGGCTCTCCCTCGAGGAGATCCGCGCAAAGTCGTTCGTCAAGATCATGGAGGCGCGCCGGGCTGCCAAGCCCGCCTGATCGTCAGCCCCCGAGCTCAGTCGCCTCGACCTTCCTGCTTCGCTGGAAGAGTCGACGTCTCTCGATTGACCTCTCAGGGGTCAAGGGTTCGCGCTGTCGCGCTCACACGGGCTATTTTCTTCGGGGTCCCCGGCTCGAGGACTCGCCACCCCGCTCCCCATCATTCGCCTGGTCGAAGAATCGACCCAGGCGAACGCTGGGGTAGGAACGAGACCCGTTGCGGCCGGCGGGATGCTCGTGTAGACACTAAGGCCTTCACGGCGGATGTAGTTCAATTGGTAGAGCACCTGGTTGTGGTCCAGGGTGTTGCGGGTTCGAGCCCCGTCATTCGCCCCAAAACGTAGGAGAGTGGCTTAGAGCGCGGGTTAGCGTCCTGCGAGGTAGGCGCGGAGCCTGGGCTCGATCGAGCGCATCGCGAGGCCGCGATGACTGATCGTATTCTTCGTCGCGTGGTCCAGCTCGGCCATCGTCTCGCCACTCAGCAGGAGGAACAGCGGGTCGTAGCCGAAGCCGCCGGTGCCGCGCGGCGCGTCGAGGATCGAACCTTCGCAGGTGCCGTCGGCGGTGATCGTCTCGGCGCCCAGTGGGCCGTGAACGTCGGCGAGCGCGAGCACGCACCGAAACCGTGCGGTGCGCTGCGAGGGCGCTACACCCTCGAGCGTGGCGAGCAGCTTCGCCTTGTTGCCCTCGGTCCCCTCGCCTGAATACCGCGCGCTGTAGACACCCGGGGCACCGCCGAGCGCGTCGACCTCGAGGCCACTGTCGTCGGCGAGCGCCGGCCAGCCGGTGAGGTCCGAGACCTCACGCGCCTTCTTGATCGCGTTGCCCGCGAAGGTGTCGGCGTCCTCGATCGTATCGGGGATCTCGCGACCGAGGCGCTTCGCTGCTTCCTCGACGTCGATCACCTCGATCCCCGTGAGGAGCTCGCGCAACTCGACGAGCTTGCCGGCGTTGCGCGTGGCGAACACCAGCATTACGCGACGATCTTCCTCTGCTCGATGGTGAGCTGCTGGATGCCGGCCATCGCGAGGTCGAGCATCGCGTCGAGCTGCTTGCGATCGAACGTGCCGTGCTCCGCGGTGCCCTGGACCTCGATCAAGCTGATCGATCCGCCGCCCTCGCTACCGACGACGTTCATGTCGACCTCGGCCTTGCTGTCCTCGCTGTACGGCAGATCGAGCACGATCTCGCCGCCCACGACACCGACGGAGACGGCCGCGACCGGCGGCTTGAGCGCGCGGTGATCCGCGAGTGTGCCGGCGGCGACCAGCTTGTTGATCGCGAGCGCGACCGCGATCCACGCGCCGGTGATCGAGGTGACGCGCGTGCCACCGTCGGCACACAGCACGTCGCAGTCGACGTGGATCGTGCGCTCGCCGAGCAGATCGAGATCGACCGCCGCGCGCAGCGAGCGACCGATCAGCCGCTGGATCTCGGTGCCGCGACCGCCCGGGCCTCGCTTGTTCCGCGAGTGCGTCGAGCGCGGCAGCATCGCGTACTCCGCGGTCAGCCAGCCCTTACCCTTCCCTCTCATCCACCCGGGCACGCCCTCCTCGACGGAGGCGGCACACAGCACCCAGGTGTCGCCGAGCTTGACCAGCGCCGAGCCTTCGGCGTGCTTCTGATAGCCGGTGATGATCTCGAGAGGGCGGAGCTGATCGGGACGACGACCATCGGGGCGCATGGGTTGCGACCCTACCTCAAGGGGCCCCACGCGCCAAAGGCGCTACGAGTGGAGGATCCCGCGCACGCTCAGGCACCCTCTTGCTTGAGCATGGTCTTCGCCTGGCCGCGCACGGCCATCGAGTATCCGGTCTGCATCGCTGCGAGCTTGAGCTCTTGCTTCGTCAACATGCGGAGCAGCTTGATGATCTGATCGTTCCCGAGCCGCGGATTCGACAGCAGCGCACGACGAACCTCGGGAAGCTGCAGCCACGCGCCGTTGCCGAAGATGATCTCGAGCAGCGGTCGCGGCAACGAGCCCATCCGCGCGATCCGGGCGACCTCCGGTGCGGTCAGCGCGGGGTTGCGCAGCAGCGGCTCCCAGACATTCTTGCCGTAGGTCCGCTCGAGCAGGACGCGCTCGGTGACGCCGCCCTTCTTCGCGAGCTTGACCTGCTCGTGCAACGGCAGGTTGCGCAGCCGTTCGTGCAGCGGCTTGTTCTCCTCGCTCTCCGCTTCATCCGCCGCCAGCGTGAGCGCCGTCGGCGTGTCGCGCTGCGGTGCGCCGAGGTCGAGCACGGTGTCGCGCGCGGGCTCGAGCTCCAGTAGCGCGGGCTGATCCTCCTCCAACGTCTCGAGCGTTTCCTCCGCGGTGGGGAGCTCGTGCTCCTCGGTCGGGTGCGCATCGGTGAGCGCCGGCTGCTCCTCGGTGGCCGGGGCATTCGCCGCGGCCTCGAGGCCGGCCTCGATCAGCACCGCGAGCTGCGTCTTGATCGCCTCGTTGAACCCGATCAGCTCGAGACCGGCGCCGCCGTTGCCATCGATGTAGACGCACTTCGCCGGGAGCTCGAGCTGACCGCCATCATTGAACACGATGATCTCGCAGGCGTCCTGGATCGCGAGCGACCTGTCCATCACGAACAAGCCACCCACCGCGAGATCACCGGCCATGCGCGAGCCCGCCACCAGCTCGAGGTAGATGGTCCGGCTCACCGCTGCATCATAAGCCTACTCGCTGGTCATCGTGGAGAGCATGCTCGCGAGCTCGCCCTGCTTCGAGCTGGGGTCCTCGTGGGCGTACGTGAAGGCGGCCTGGCGGCAGTGATCGTCGACCGCCTGACGGCACTTGATCACCACGCGCAACCACAGCGCGGCCTTGTACTCGGCGCCGCCGCGGAACCGCCGCACGTACGCGTCGAGCGTCGTGATCGCATCGCTCGTCCGGCCGAGCTTCGTCGCCTGCAGCACGGCGATCGAGTAGAACGCCGCCGACGCCTCGGGCCCGGTCTTGAGCGACTGCTCGCGCAGGTTCGCCACCGCCGCCGCCGGGGTGACGTTGCCGAGGTCGACGACCGGTCTGATCGCCCTGAGGGCGGCGGTCAGCTGCAGCAACGCATCCTGGTGGAGCTGCGCGTGCGGCGTCAACGGTGGAGGGAGTGGGCGAACCACCTCGGGTGCTCCGTTGCGCTCGCTGACAGGCTTCGGGTTGACCTGATTGATCGACATCCGCGAGTCCGGAACCTTCGACGTGCGGTCGTGCAACGCGATGTCCTTGCCGCCGTCGACGGGAATCACCACGTCCTTGCGGTCCGTCACTATGACTAAACCGCCACCACCACCACTCGGCCCCGCCTCGGCGAGCGCGACCACGCCGCGCGTGCTCTGCCACGCGAAGCCTGCCGCGACGACATCCTGCTTCTGCCCGCGCAGGACTTTGACGATGCCCTCGGTGACGCGCACGTCGACATTGTCGTGCCCGTCGAAGTCGACGCTGAACTGCGTGCCGACGACGATCACGTCGGTGTCGCCGGCGCGCACGATCAGCGGATCGCGATCGCCACGCTTGCCGACCTCGAGGCCTACTCTTCCTCGCTGCATCGCGATCACGACGCCGCTGCCCGGTCGCGTGACCGTGTACTTCGTGCCGAGGTCGCTCGCGATCTTCGCGTCGCCGAGGTCGATCATCGTCGCCTTGTCGCTGCTCTCGATCGTCAACGGTGCCGCTTCCGCGACCACCGGCTGCTCGGCGCCACCCCGCAGCTTCCAGCCGACGAGCCCCGCACCCACGACCAGCACGATCGTCAGGGCGGCGAACGCGAACGTGCCAGCGACTCGCGTGGGTGACCGCCCGGCCGCCATCGCGTCGGCGGAACCCGCGACGACCTTCCTCTCGATGTTGGTCCACCGCTCGTCGGAGAGCGGCTGGACCGGGACACGTCCGACGAGCTTCACGAGGCCTGCCTCTCATCGGGACCGTGTCCCGAACCGATCTGATCGGGACCGAGTCACGAACTCTTATCGGGACCGTGTCCCGAACCCTTATCGGGACCGTGTCCCGAACCGATCTTATCGGGACTGTGTCCCGAACCCTTATCGGGACCGTGTCCCGAACCGATCTTATCGGGACCGTGTCCCGAACCCTTATCGGGACCGCGTCCCGAACTCTCGTCGGTGAGGGAATCGGTCGACACGACGACCGAGCCGCTGTTTGGAACCGCGAGTGGCGCGATGAATTCTTGGAGCACCGGATCCTTCTCCGCCGCGGCGAACACCGCTTTGCGAGCGCGCCACACGCGCAGCTTGGTCGCCGTCTGCGATGCGCCGACGAGCTTCGCCACCTCGGCGAGCGGGCGGCCATCGATCTCGTGCAGCGTGAACGCGAGCCGGGATCCTGGCGCCAACGCATCGAGCACGAGGTACAGCCGCTTGACGCCGTCGCGCGCCAGCTGTCGCCGCGCACCCGGCTGTTCGCCCGCCGTCGCGATCGCCGCGTCCTCGTCGCTCATCGGATCGGTGATCACCTGCCGCGTCCGCTTGGACAGGTAGCGATACGCCACGCGCACCGCGACGCGATCGATCCAGGTCGCGAGGCTCGCCTCGGCGCGCCAGTTCTTGAGCGACTGGAACACCTGGAGAAACGCGTCTTGCAGCAAGTCGTCCATATCGCGGTTACCACCGAGCACGCGGAACAAGCTCGCGTGCACGCGCGCGCGATGCTTCCGGAACAGCTCCCGTGTCGCGGCTGGTTCGCCGGTCAGACACCGGTCGACGAGCATCACGTCCTCGACGTACGCAACAGCGGTCACTCTCTCCATAGTGAACGAGGACGCGCTGACGGTTACGTCGCACCGAAGATTCTCGCAAGCTATCGAATTAGCTGCGCTTTGCGAGCCGCCTCGCTTTGCCATCCGATGCCTGTAGGGAAACCGCTGCCATCGCGATGGTACGCGCATGCACAAAGCAAAACTTATCGTGACCCTCCTCTCAGTCGCCGGTACCGCTTACGCGGATGACGTCGGTCCCGCGAACGATGCGGGCTCCGTCACCAACATCCGCAAGGGGACCAAGGAGCTCGATTTCGGCGGGACGTTCCTGTTCTCGTCCACCAAGGCCGGTGAGGGCGACGCGGTCACCCGCGTGTCGTCCCTCGGCGGCGGCAGCTTCCAGTACTTCATCAACAACAACGTGTCGGTCGGGGCGAACGTGTTGTTCAGCTACGACAAGGTCGGAGAGACCAGCTCGACCGCGTTCGGTGGCACTGCGTTCGGCACGCTGCACCTCCGCCTCGGACTCGGCGCCTTCCTGCGACCCACGCTGGGCATCGGCGCGTTGTTCGGCAGCGCGCAATCGGACCTCGGTGGTGGAGCGGTACTCGAAGCCGATCAGACGTCGCTGCTGATCCGCGTCGGCCTGCCGTTCGCGTACTTCCCGACCAAGCGGATCGTGTTGCAGGCAGGCCCGGAGCTCAACGTGTCGGTCGGCAACGTGACGCCGAAGGCCGGCGGCGACTCGCAGTCCTTCACGAACATCGCGAGCGGCTTCGGCGTCGGCATCGGCTACGCCTTCTAAGTAGCGCAGGGGCTCAGAACGACGTGCCGATCGTGAAGTCGAGGCCCGACGGCTTCTCGCCCGGCTTGAGATCGAGGGGCAGTCCCCACTCGAGGCGCAGCGGGCCGATCGGCGACTGCCAGCGCAGCCCGAGCCCGATCGACTTGCGCATGTTGCCGAGCATCCCCGAGACCGGCGTGCACGCGTCGACCGTCGTGGTGCTGCCGTTGCAGAATCGGTTCTCGAGGTTGAACGCGTTGCCGATGTCGAAGAACGCGACGCCGGAGAGCCCCATCCGTTTGGAGATCGGAAACTCGATCTCGGCGTTGCCGATGATCTGCGCGTTGCCGCCGATCGGCAGCGGAGCGAGGCTCTGACCGACCTCGCCCGGGCGCTGCGCGAACAGCTGCGGACCGATCGAGCGCGCCTGGTACCCGCGGATGTCGTAGATGCCACCGAGGAGGTAGCGCTCGGACAGCGGAACGCCCTTGCCGTCGAGCGACGTGGTGACTCCGAGCTCGCCGTTGAGCCGCAGGACGAACGGCGAGTCGCCGAGCCGTTGGTAGTGCCGCGCGAAGCCGCCCCAGCGCACGAAGTCGTTCTCGCTCGCGGTCATCCGACCCGCGTACTCCGCGTAGATCGACGTGTTCCAGCCGTTGGTGGGCAACAGCCGGTTGTCGCGCGAGTCCCAGCCGAGCGAGCCGCGGATCGACGAGTTGAAGCCGCCGCGAAACAGGTTCGCCGTGTTCGTCGTCGGCAGCGACGTCGACCGCGCGCCGAGGTTCGCGATGCCACCCGACCCGGACGAGATGTCGACGTTCTCGAGGCGATAGGTGATCGACGCCGAGGCGCGATCCGACAACCGCCGTCCCCACGTCAGCGCGCCACCGGTGGAGTTGCGCGAGAACTCGCCGTAGCCGCGGCTCTGGTTGTAGAGCTCCGTCGAGAACAACCACTGCGTGTCGAGGAAGTGCGGCTCCATGAAGCGCAGGCTGAAGATCCGGCGCAGGCTCGAGATCTGGAGCTGCGCCGCGAGCGAATGGCCGCGACCGAGGAAGTTCTCCTGCGCGACCTGCCCCTGGACGATGAACGATTCGAGCGACGAGAACCCGGCGCCGACCTGGAGCTGACCGGTGCGTCGCTCGCTGACCTCGACGTTGAGGTCGACGAATTCATCACTACTCCCCGGCGCCGTCGACACCGTGACGTTCTCGAAGTAGCCCAGTGCGGCGATCTGCCGGCGCGACTTCTCGATCCGCGAGCCGCTGAACAGCTCGCCCTCGGCAAGCTTGAGCTCGCGACGGATGACCTTGTCGCGCGTCTTCGAGTTGCCCCGGATATGGATCCTCTCGACGTAGACGCGCTTGCCGCGCACGATCTCGAAGCCGATCGGCACGGTGTGGTCCTTCAGCTCGAGCCGCAGCTTCGGCACCACGTTGACGTTGGCGTAGCCGTGGTCCTGGTAATAGACCTCGAGCGCCTTGCGGTCCTGCTCGACGCGGGTACGCGAGAACACCGCGCCGGTGCGACTCTTGATCAACGCGAGATGATCTGTGGCGAGGAGGTCGCCCTTGATGTCGACCTTGCCGAACGCGAACTGCGGCCCCTCGTCGATCGAGATCGCCACGTGCATGAACTTCTTGTCCTTCGACAGCCGCTCCGCCGGCGGGTTGATCTTGACCGTCGCGTAGCCTCGGTCCAGATACAGGCCGGTCAGCACCGAGACGTCGCGCTCGAGCAGCTCGCGACTGTAGGTTCCGGACCCGTTGAGGAACGACAGCGCACCGGGTTTGCGAGTGCCCATCGCCGACCGCAGGTCATCGCTCGACACCGCGTGGTTGCCCGAGAGCTCGATGTCGCGCACGCGGACCTTCGCATGCTCGTCGACGGTGAACCGCACGTCGATCTCGCCCTCACCGACGGGCACGAGCTCGGAGTCGACCGCAGAGAGGAGAAAGCCCTGCGCTTGATAGAGCTGCGCGATCGCCTCTCGGTTCTTGCGAATCGCGGCGTGGTCGGCGATGGAGTCGCGCTTGAGGTCGAGCACGTCGTCGATCTTGTCGAGCTTGATCTCGTGATTGCCGGCGACGAGGACCTTGCGGATCGTCGGGCGCTCCGTGACCTCGAACGTCACCACGCGGCCGCCGGAAGGCAGATCGGCGGTGGCGACACGCACGTCCGAGAACAACCGCAGGTTCCACACCGTATGGATGTCGGCGCGCAGGTGCGACGGATCGAACGCGCGCCCGACCTTCGACACGAGCTGGCCCCGGATCGCTTCGGCGTCGGCGCGACGGATCCCGATGACCTCGATCCGCTCGATCACCGGAGCGCGAATCAGCTCGACGTCCGCGCGAGCGCGACCGCAGAGCACACAGACAACAACGATCACGCACGTGGCAAAGCCCGTCACGAGTCACACCCCTGACCGCGCAGGCGATCGCTGGTGCCGTGGCTACGCAAGGGAGCGCAGCCGAATGGCGATGCTCCCTATGACGGCGGTGATAGATCGGCGGTTGCCCGGCACCGCAAGCGGAGAAGGTTGCCCGGGCGAGCGAGATCCGTCGTGGTCGGCACGCTTCGCGCGGGCAACGCGTTCGGCGGCGCAGCCGCGCATCGAGACGATGTTCGAAGGAGCGTACAAGGTCCGGCGAGCCGTCCAGCGCGATGCCCGCGCCAGGTTGAAGGCGTACTGGGCTGCGCCGAACGAGCGCGCCGTCGATCCAGCGGCGGTGCGAGGCCGCCTCGGTCTGTCCCGCACGGCGCTGGAGGGAGCGGCGTACAAGCACGTCGACGCCGCACCGCACCTCCGCAGGTTCGTCACCAAGGCGTTGGCCATGCACCTGGCCGATGGAGTGTGGTGCCGCCGAGCGGAACTTGTTTCGCGACGGCCGTGGAACGCGGCAGGGGATGCTTCGCGTCGGACGTTGGTACGACTTCACGCGCCTGCCGGGTCGCGCTCGGTCCCACACTCTTAGATCAAGCGCGGGACGCGACGGCGACGCATCTTGCTGCGCGCAGGCAACTTCTTCCGCGGTGGCTTGGTCCGCACGTCGAGCGGCCGAACCTGCAGCTCGATCAGCGGCCCCGGGCACTGCTCGCGCAGCTTGCACGCGTCGCACTCGCCGCCGTTCCACAGGTGATCGTAGATCCCTTGCACCTGATCGAGCAGCTGCGAGTCGTCGGTCATGAAGCCGAGCTCGAAGTTGCGCTTGCCGCTGCCCTTCGCGCCGAGGCCGGCGCCGGTCCAGTTCGCGCTGCCGAGATAGATCAGCGTGCCGTCGATGATCACGCACTTCATGTGAACGCGCGGACACCGGCGCAACGCGAGCTGATCGAGCAGGCGAGGATGCTGTGCGAGCTCCTCGCGAAACGGTCGCGACGGGAGCTCGGCATGCAGCAGGCGGAGCTCGACGCCACGTGCCGCCAACTCGTCGAGGACACGCAAGATCGACACGTAGTCGCGCGATCGCCGTCGGGCGATCCCGACATGCGCGGGATCGACGAGCAGCTCCTTCGCATTCGCGGTCGCGATCCACACGCTGGTGTGCGCCTTCGCGACGGCCGCGATCACGCGCTCGTAGTGGCCGCGTCCGGAGATCAGCTCCATCGCGATCGGCCGTGACGGCAACACGAAGTCGACGTGCGAATTCCGTTGTGCTGGGACGGCTGCCTGGCTGTGCAGGTGCGCCGTCACCTCGTCGAGGGACATCCCGCGGGTACGTCGCCGACCGCCGACCTTGGTGGCGACCTCGTCGAGGGCGAGCGTCGACCTCTCGTCGCGTTCCGCGAGGGCTCGAGCGGTTACCTCGAGCGAGGTCGGATCGCTAGCTGTCCGGCGTTGTTGTCGTGGTGACAACGCAGGTGGACGTGTTCGTTGTCGCCGTGACAACCGCGGAGCTGTCACCGTGGCAGCAGGCTGCGCGCCCTCGTCGTGCACGGCGTCCGTGCGTCGGGATCTCCGGGCGCGCTCGTCACTCATCCAAACGACATCCCGAGCGGTGGCGTGGCGACGCAGTGGCCACCATCGACCACCAGCGTGTGCCCGCTGATGTAGGCGGCGGCGGACGACCGCAGGAACACCGCAGCCGCGGCGATCTCCTCGATCGTGCCGAACCGGCGCGCGGGGATCGCGGCCTTCATCTTCTCGTCGATCTGGCCGGGGGCGAGGCGCTTCATGCCCTCGGTGTCCCCGATCGGACCCGGAGCGATGCCGTTGACGCGGATCCCGAACGTGCCCCACTCGACGGCGAGGTTCTTGGTGATCGCATCGACGCCGGCCTTCGCCGCGGATGCGTGAATCTGCAGTGGCGTGCCGTGATAGTGGAGCGTCGCGCTGATGTTGAGGATCAGGCCGCGGGTCGACTTCTGGAGGTGCTCGAACGCGGCGCGCGCGGCGTTGAAGGTCCCTTTGAGATCGATGTCGATCACCGTGCCGAAGCCATTGGGCGACAACCCCGCGGCGGGCGCGAGAAAGTTGCCTGCCGCGCCGTTGACCAGGGTGTCCAGCGCGCCGAGCTGCTCCACCGTCTGCGCGATGGCCTTGCCGATCTCGTCCGGCTTGCGGACATCAGCGGCGATGCCGAGGACCTTGCGTCCGTACGTCCGGAGCTCCTCGGCGGTCGCGTCCAGCGTGTCCTGCTTGCGGCTGACGATGCACACGTCCGCGCCCAGCCGCGCGTATGCGGCGGCGATGCCCTTACAGATGCCCGTGCCACCGCCCGTGATCAGGGCGACGTGACCGGAGAGGAGATCGCTGCGGAACACATCGAGAGGACTGGACATTGGCCGACTATGCCGAGCCCCGAAGAAATCCGAAACCGACGGCCACGGCCGATGTCTATTGGCCTGTAACTCGACGGTGCTGCCGATGCAGCGCTGGCGATCGCAGGCATCAGGCCTGTTGGATCCGCCGT
Source organism: Deltaproteobacteria bacterium (assembly GCA_031385555.1). Taxonomy (GTDB): domain Bacteria; phylum Myxococcota_A; class Polyangia; order Haliangiales; family Haliangiaceae; genus JABFXX01. The sequence goes on from JANNBP010000358.1 coordinate 19,192, forward strand.
GCGCGATGCCTCGAAGAGCTCCGTCTACCGGAGGTTTGTTTTATGGCGTCTCATCGTTCGACGCGCTGGGTGATCTGCGCCCTCGCACTTGCTGTCATGGTTCCCGTGGCTGTCGCCGATCGCACGAAGTCGATCTCGGACTGCACCTACTTCGACCAGCAGGACAAGGACGACGACAAGGTCGAGTTCACGGTCAAGAACCTGTGCTCGGTCCCCGTCGACTGCTCGATGAGCTGGCGCGTGGTCTGCGCCCCGGACTCCAAGAAGCGCCGCTCGGTGCACCCCGCCTCCGCGAAGTTCGCACTCGACAGCGGTGCGGTGAACTCGAAGGAAGCATCTGCGGGGGTTTGCGGCGACGATGGCTGGGCGATCGACTCCATCAAGTGGAGCTGCGAACCCAACAAGGAGTAAGTGATTCCGGCCGCTTACCCGGCGCGACACTCCCTGTAGAGGCGACCCTGCACACGTTTAGATCCTGAGCTTCTCTCCTGCGTCTGTAATCCGCACCCGACGAACGAACCCGTTTCGAGCTGGCGTATCACCGCCAAGTGCTCGATCTGTTGGTGGATCTCGTTCGTCGCGCCTCCGGTACACACGTAGTATAGAGAGACCTCAGGACCATGTTGGACCGCCACGATATCGACGCGCTGCTGATCGGCCGCCTCTACGGCGAGCTGACGGATGCCGACGAGGCGCGCCTGAATGCCCACCTCGATTCCCACCCCGCGGACAAGTCCGCGCTGGCAGGTCTGACGTCGGCACGGGCCGCCGTTCGCGAGAGCCGGTTCCTCACGGTCCAGATCGAACCACCCCAGGCGATCTCCGCGCTGCTCCTCCAGGAAGCCTCGCGCCGTGCACCGGCGAAGGTCATCGCGCAGGACAAGAAGGAGAGCTGGTTCGCACGGTTCGTCGCGTCGTTCGCCCGCCATCCAGCGATGGCTGCCGCCGCGATGATGGTGCTCATGGTCGGCGTTGCCGGCACGATGTACCTGCGCAGTGGCAGGACGCAGTTCGCCGAACAGTCCACGCAGACGTTCGGTGGGGCAACCGAGAAGGCCGTGGCGGAACCTGCTCCTGCGATCGCAGCGGATCGCGGCGCGGTCGAAGAAGCGAAGGCGCTCCAGCAGCAGGCCGGTTCCAGCTTCGAAGCATCGCTCGCCGATGCAACGGGCGCGGCACCGAGTGACAAGAAGAAGGACAGCAACGCCGAAGTCGCTGCGGTGCGTGACCGGAAGGAAGCGGTAGCGAAGGCCGATCCCGCAGCGAAGGCTACCAACCGCACGTATATCGGTGTGCAGTCCGAGCGCGCTCCCCAGCCGAAGGAGCTCGAGAACGACGCGCTCGACGGTGACAACGATGCGCGTCGCCGCACCAAGGGTGGCGAGGTTGCAATCGGTGGTGTCGCCGATAACCAGCGTCGTGACCCCGTGGTCGCCACGCCAGCTCCTCCTCCTCCGACATCGCGTGCTCCCACCACCGCGCCGCGTGGCGCGGGTGTCAGTGGCGGCGACGATGCGCTCAAGTTGGAGAAGCCGGTCGACGAGGAGACCTCGTGGGCTCGCGAGCAGGCCGTCAAGGTCGGCAACGCGGTGAAGGCGAACAACTGCAAGGACGCGGCGTCGCTCGCGGTGCAGCTGTCCACGCGCAATCCGGCCTTCTACAAGGACAACGTCGAGAACGACCGCGACCTCAAGAAGTGCATCCCGTACATCAACGCGGCTCGCGAAAAAGATGCCGAGCAGCAGCGCGCACGGAACCTCAAGCGCAACGCCGAGGAACCGAGTCCTCGCCGCGCCGCGCCGACCACCAACACCAAGTAACGCGTGGTGTGGTGACAGCGTCGCCGTCCTGATGGACTATGGCGATCGTCATGGACCATCCGTTTCGCGAGATGGGCGACGTGCTCGGCGACAGCGAGCGTGAAGCAGAGGCCATTCGCGCCTACGGTCGCTGGCGGCTACGTACACGCTCGTGGATCGTCGCGATCTTCGTGATCGGCGGCCTCGCACCGATGGGGCTGACGTACTACGGAGCGTTGCAGCTCCAGTTCCAGATCAACGGCTACGCCCTCCTCTACGTCAACGCGCTGGCCGCGATCGGCGCGTGGTTGGTGATGATCGGGATCGGCGCGTTTCTCGGTAAGCGAATCGTGCGCGCACGATCCGCGGCGAAGCTCGTCGAGCTCTCGAACGGCTACGAGATCGCGGTCGCGAAGCTCGCCGAGACCGTCGACATGGCGAACAACCTCGATCGCTAGACCAGCGTTGGCGATGGACGAGCGGCGCCGGATGAAGATCCGACGGACGGCACGCGCGAGCAACGATGCTGACGATGCGTCGGCTCGCCTACCGCATCCACTTGCGGATCGGCAGCGGCGCGGAGCGGAGCTTGGCCGCGGCAGGCGCGGCGAGGAGGGCGCGCGACTTGCTCGCCCAGAACACGAGCGGACCCTCCTGCGTGTGATGCAACCGGAGGAGCGCGGCGGCCGCCTTCGCGGAGTACACCCCGTCGAGGCGAGGCCCACCTGCGGCGGCGAGCACGCGCATCGCGACGAGCCCGCGATCCGTGATCCGCCCATAGCCTGGACCGAGCTCGCGACCGTCGACGTGGAGGCGAGCGTAGAGCTCGCGTAATGAGACATGCGCTCGCGGACCACCGAGCCGCTCGGCGGCGACGAGCACGCGGTGCGCGTAGTCGGCGATCCGCAACCGCGAGGTCACCGGCCAGGGTGTGACGCGAACGCCGTGCACGATCGGCAGCGGCCAGCGCCAGGTTCCGGCGGCGTGTGCGAGCGTGAAGCCGGCGAGTAACCCGGCGGTGGTGCACGTGCTGCCGATCGCGAGCACGATACGAGTCGGCGGCGGTGCGAGACCGGCGGCGACTTGCTCCGCGAGCTCGAAGGCGGCACCGGCGGCCCCGAACGCACCGAGGGGCGTCGCTCCGCCGGGCGGCATCACGATCGCGCCGGGTTGCCGGCCGATGATCAGCGACGCGAACGGCACCTCGACGACGCTGCGCAACCGGATCAGCGGGCAGCCCGTCTCGACGATCGCACCGCAGTTCTCGACCGCCCACTCGCTCGTCGGTTGCGGAAACACGATCGCACCGCCCTCGAGCCCGGCCTTGGGTGCATGCAGGATCGTCGCGATCGCGTGGTTCGATCCGTACGCGCCGATCGACCAGATCCGGCGCGCACCCTGATCGCGTGCGTGACCGAGCCAGACCTCGAGCGTGCGCACCTTGTTGCCCCCGTACAGCGGGCTCGATGCACCCTCATCCTTGATCCACAGCGGCCTCCCGGCGACCGAGATCTGCGTCAGCGGAGTCGGCCAAGCACCGATCGTGACGCGCGGGATCCGCGCAGCGAGCCTGGGGAGGGCACGCGCGAGGGCATCCACGTCAGTGCTTCGCGCCGCCCTGATGACCTTCGGGAACGTCGTCGAGCTTCAGCGTGCCCGCGGTCGCGGTGCCGAACAGAAACTCCTCGCACTGCTCCTTGAGGACGTCGTGGGACTTCTTCGCGGTCAGGTCGAGGCGGTACTCGTTGACGATCTTCTTGCTGTGCTCGATCCACAGCTTCCAGGCATCGGCAGAGATGTTCGCGTAGATCCGATCGCCGAGCGCGTCGGTGAACGGCTTGTAAGGAAGGCCCGGCAGCGAACCACCGAGCTTGACGCAGTTGACCATTCGGCTCATGCGGCGCATTCGACCAGGATCCGAGGCTGCCGGCAAGTCGAGAGGTTCCGCGAGATTCCGCCGGCGACCGGCAGGCTGGGCCAAGCACACCACGGTCAGGAGGGATTGCCCCTGCCGGCGTCGGGCAACCGGTTGCCCCGGGCCGAGGTCAAGCATCGGGCGTTCTTCCGCGACTCCCGCGACCACCATGCCGCGATCAACGTTGACTTGCAGCCCCTCGGTGCTGCGGATTCGAGTGTCCGCGGCAGCGAATCGCAGCGGGTTTGGACCTCCAGGGGCCGGGCTCGCCGATGTCCAAGCAGGGCCCTACCAGGCTCCGTTTGCCCCGTAGGTCTCGGTGTAGCGACCGCACGCCGCGTGCTATCAAAGGAATCAGGTACTCATGGATTCAGGAATTTGGGACTTGATGGGCCATGGCGGCGGCGCCATGTGGGTCGTCGTCGCGTTCTCGGTGATCGCACTCGCGGTCGGCATCGAACGTGCCATCGCGCAGTGGAACTTCGTGTCGCGCGCGCGAATGCTCGGCGAGACCGTGACCCGGTGTCTCACCCGCGGTGCACTCGATGAAGCGCGGTCCGCGTGCGAGCGGTCGCCTTCTCCGATCGCGGACGTCTTCCTGGTCGGCTACGAGCGGCTCAAGACCTCGAAGCCCGAGTACGTCGCCACCGCGGTCCACCGCGAGCGCTTGCGGGTGAATCAGGATCTCAAGACCCGGCTGTGGATGCTCGGTACCGTCGGTGCCACGTCCCCGTTCATCGGTCTGTTCGGGACGGTCATCGGCATCATCCTCGCGATGGGCGACTTGAACCCGAACGAGACGGTCAAGCTCGGTGAGATCTCCGGCCCGATCTCGTCGGCGCTGATCGTCACTGCCGCAGGCATCTTGGTCGCCGTCGAGGCGGTCATCCTGTTCAACTTCTTCAGTCAGCGTGCGAACCGGATCGCCACCGAGCTCAAGCTCCTGACGGACGAGTTCCTCGAGCTGCTCCTCGACCCGCCCGGTGACCTGCAGCCCAAGAAGGGCTCGAAGAAGTCCGACGAGGACGACAAGCCGGTGAAGTCCAAGTCCGAGGACGCGGACTCCAAGCGGTCGAAGGGAGGCGACGATGGCCGGGAGGCAGCCTGACATCAACGGTGACGAAGAAGAGGGTGGTGGGGATGCGATCTTCGCGGAGATCAACATCACGCCGCTCACCGACGTCTTCCTCGTGATGGTGGTGATCTTCATGATCAGCGCGCTCGCCGTGCAGGCGGAGCGCAACCAGGAGAAGAAGGTCGAGCAGAAGGAAAAAAAGGAGAAGGAGAAGTCGGAGAAGTCCGGCATCAAGCTCAACCTTCCCGAGGGACAGTCGGCGGAGATCGACACGCAGAAGCCGTCGCTCATCCTCGAGATCCCGCCCGGCGACAAGGTCTACGTCGGTGGCAAGGAGATGGCGCCCGACGCGCTCGACAATCTGTTCAAGGCCGCCTTCATCCGCGACAAGCAAACGCAGGTGATCCTGAAGGCCGATCGAGACGTGATCACCGGTCGGCTCGTCACCGTGATGGAACAGGCGAAGCGCGCGGGTCTGACGCGGCTCGCGATCGGTACCGGCGGCAAGTAGCTCGCGCTGTTGCGGCGCGCTTCGTCCGGATCACGGCTTGCGAGCAGGTTGCAGCCGAAGAATCTGGATTGTCTGGGTTGGGTGGTGCACGCGGTAGACGACAATTCGTTTCCGTCTTTCGCAGCAGAACCAGTCGTCTTCCTCGACCTGACTCGGGGAATGCTGCAAGCACCTCCTGTATTTGTTCGAATTCGCGCTGCACGAGATCAGGCGCCGCAGGCCGGTGAGTCATCTCGCGGCACGCCTGAGCTGACGTTGCGCGAGCGACGTCAACCTCACCTGGTAAGCCATGGCGCTACCGCGTGGGCCAGAGCGTTGCGCGAACCTGCTCCCAAGGAAGCAGCTCGCCGCGATCTGCTTCGGCCTCCGCCGCCTCGAGGTCGGCCTCGAGCTCGGGCGTCATGATGGCGTCGCCATTCGCGTCAAGTTCGATCGGGAGCTCAGGCGGGTCGAGAACGTCGTCGGCCTCGACCAACACCGTTACGGATGCACCGTCGGCGAGCACCGCATCATCGAGCACGATGACGCCGCCTTTGACCTTCCCGGAGATCCGGTGCTGCCCACCGAGCTCGCGGACCAGCATCGCTTCGAGGTCAGCACGCGACGTCATACCGACCTCGACCAGCTCTCGAGCAGGCGGACGAGCGCAGCCGCGTCGACACGCTTCTTGAACGGGATCACGCGGGGATCGTCGAGCACCTCGGCGCGACGCTCGACGTCGACGCACAACACCACCGCGACCTTCGCCGCCGCATAGCGTTCGAGCTTGTACGTCAGGTGCTCGGCCGTCGAGAAGCCGACAACCTCGAGGAGCTGACGGCGATCGTCGACGGTGACCGCGAGCTCGGGGAACATGACGTCCTCGCCGATCGCGATCGGATCTGGCGACCGATCGACCCCATGTCCCGCGCGCTCGAGATCGCGCGCGAGCCGTTCGCCGGGACTCGGTGCCGTGCGCGACGGACGCATCATCGGCAGCTGCAGGGGTGGCGCGACGGTGAGCCTGCGATCGATGCCATCGAACTGGCAGTCGATGTCGAGCCGGAAGTGCTCCTGCTCGGCGAGCAGCGGCACGAGCTGCGCGAGCGCACGACCGTAGACCGTGGTGGCGTGGAACAGCGCGAGCGGGCCGGTGATGTCGAAGGTGGTCTCGCCGTCGAGGGCGGTGATCTTCGCGATCAGCCCGAACCGCGCGATCGTGCGGACCAGCTCGTTCGCGGGGCCGCGCACGGCGAGCCGGACCGAGCGCGCGCGACGCACGGCGCGCTGCACCCGATCGAGGTTCGCGTGGGCGAGCAGCGTGGTGATCTGCGGTGGACCATCCGGCAGCGCGACCGGACGCTCCATCGCGAGATCGGCCCACAGCAGCGGCTCGAGCTCGTTCGCCGGCAAGCCGAGGCGGGCGGCCGCCGCCGCGAGCCGAGCGTCCCGCTCGTCGACGTCGAGAGCCGGATGGCCGAGCACGAGGGCGCGGACCGAGCGCGCCACGCGAGATCGCTCGGCCTTGCCGCCGGTGAGCCGGCGGAGCGCGCGCACGACGGTGCTGATCCGCGAGGGATGGATCTCGAGATCCGAGTGCTCGATCCGATCGATCAGGACGCGCCACGGCTGCCCGAGGTGCGCGGTGACGAGATCGAGGAGGGACGCGATCCACGGCCGATCGAGATCATCGAACAGGCGGATCTCGTTGGTCAGGACGGTGGCGGTCATCGGACATCTCCATCGAGCGAGGAGCGTTGGTTGGTGAACGTGAGAGTCGACGGGCCCTGCCATCGAGCCGCGAGGCTGCGCGCGAGCAGCGAGCCGCACCGCGCGTAGGCGAGCACGTCGAGTGACCGCCGCCGGAGCTCGGTCATCGGGCACCTCCGAGCGAGCTCGTGCACCGCTTCGCAGGGCGACCTGGCTCGCGCGCCACGGACACATGCTGCGTGCTGCCGGTGCGCAGCTCGCCGGTCTCCATCTCGCCGTGGCGGCGGCGAACGGCGTCGATCTCGGTGGTCTCGAGGACCGCGAGCTCGTAGATCACGGCCTTCTTGCCGGGGCGCGGCCGGAGCACGCGACCGATCCGCTGGACGTGGCGGCGCGCGCTCGACGATCCTCCGACGATGATCGCGACATCGGCGTCCGGCACGTCGAAGCCCTCGTCGAGGACCTGGGCGGAGACCAGCACCGTGAGCTCGCCCGTACGGAACTTCTCGATCACCTGGGCACGCTCGGCGCGACCGATCTCGTGCGTGATCGGCATGACCAGGAGCTCGCGCGCGATCAGGTATGCCGTGGCGACGTCGGCGGTGAACACGAGCGTGCGTTCACCGCGATGCTTCGCGAGCAGCCTGCGCAGCGCAGCTCGCTTGCCCTCGCTGTACGCGATCAGTGACCGGTAGTCCCTCCACGCGTCGAGGGCTTCGCGACCGGCCGGGCTGCGGGTGGCGAGGTTGACAAACCTTCGCCAGTCCATCTGGCCGCGTTCGCGGCGCGCTTGTGTCGCATAGAAGCTCGCGAAGCGGCTGCGCTGGGTGCGATACCGTTCGCGCTCCGGTTTGGCGAGGGCGACGGGCACGCTCTCGAGCTCGTAGTCTGCGAGGGCATCGCCCCGCAGATCGTCGACCGCGAGCGAGTACAACACCGGCCCGATCCGGTCACCGAGCTCACCTCCCGGCGGTGGTGGCGTGGCGGTCAGCCCGAGGCGCGCCGGGGCGACGAGCATCTCGAGCACCTCGCCCGGACACCACGCGCCGACGTGGTGCGCCTCGTCGACGACCACCAGCCCGAAGCGATCACCGATCCGCGACGCCCAGATCACGGCACTCGAGTACGTGCAGACGGTGATGGGCTCGACCTGATAGTCGCCATCACCGATCCGGCCGATCGGACCCGACCAGACTCGTTCGAGCGCCGTGGCCCATTGATCGAGCAGCACGCGCGTGGGCACGACGATCAACGCCGGCACACCGAGCTCCGCGATCGCACCGAGCGCGACCACCGTCTTTCCCGACCCGGTGGGCAACGCGATGACGCCGCGCCGGCCGGCGGTTCTCCAGCGTGCGAGCGCGGTGGTCTGGTACCAGCGCAACGCGGGCAGGTGCCACGTGCCTTCGAGTGGTTTGTCCGGTATCCGGATCTGCTCGTCCGGCAACTGGACACGGAGCTCGCGATAGCTCTCTGCGGGAACACGCCACGCGCGACTCTGCGCATCCCATGCAGCCCCTGGAATCTGCGACGGATCTCGTGCACCGGCGATTCCCTGCTCGGCCTCGAGCACCAACGTTCCTCGGTCAAATCGAACTCGCATGTGCGCGAGGCGCAGCAATACGTATGCCTGATCGTGTCCGGTTATCGGACGAGATCGGACGAGATCGGACAAGATCGGGCGGCGACATGGACGACCTCGGGGTGCAACCCGGGCACATGCGTGGCCATTCAGATCGCACGGGTGGCTTCCTCACGACCACGACCACGGTCACGCTAGTCCGGCGACGTCACTTCGCGAGCTGTTGTTTTGGCTTCGCGATCTTCAGGTCCCACCGACCGCCACTCGATTCGTGCTGGCCCGAACCCCACGTACCGTCGAGACGGCCTCGCTCGATCGTCCACACGCCGAGCCCCCAGCTCGTCGGCTGGCGCCACACGTAGTGGATGCGGCCCTCGATGATCTTGCCTTCGATCGTTCCGCCGCCACAGCACACGTACGTGCCGTACACGCGGTTGCCGTCCTGCGAGAGCTTCACGTCATCGTAGTTCGACTGATAGGTGCCGGTGATGCTGACCTGCTGCTGCTCCGGCGTGTCCTCGGCCGACGCCGAGACCACGAATCCCATCCCAGCGAATCCCAGCGCGGCGATCACGGCGAGGCGAAGCATTGCCTTACCAACGCACGATGTGGCCGGCGGTGCTTCGAGCGCGCAACCTCGCGAGATGCCTACCTACGTCGGCGCGTACAGCCGGTACTTGTCGTCCGGCGGGTCGCACTGCGCCGGCAGGGTCCAGCCGATGTGGACGAGGAGCCGACGCCGTGGGGTGTCCGCGAACACGCGCCGGACGCGGGGCTTCGCGAGGCACTCGACATCGGCGATCAGGCCGGTCGAGATCGGAGCGATCGTCTCGGTCTTGATCGTCTTCGCACCTTCGGTGACGTCGATCGTGATCGCGCCGGTGGGATCGTCGGTGACCTTGAAGCGAAACGGTCCGGCGGCCTTGCCGGTGCTGCTCTCGACCATCGACTCGAAGGGCGTGAACCCACCGTCGGAGATCCGCGACGTGATGCCCTTCACCTGGCCGGTGACGGCCTCGACGTCGTAGGTCGCGGCGGTCCCCGACTCGCGCGCCTCGACGAGGAGCGCGAGCAGCATGCCGTCGACGAGCGTCGTCAGATCGATCTCGCCGCCCGACCATGCGTCGGCGCCGGCGGTGACGAAGCCGACCGAGTAGGTCGAGCCGCCCGAGCGTGCGACCGGCGTGACGATCTCGACGACGGCGCTGCGCCCATCCTTCGACAGGAGTGGAAACGCCGGGCGCTTGCGGAACACCTTCTCGATGACATCCGCAGCCGGATCGTTCGCGGCGAGGTTGCTCGCGACCGTGACGACGGTGGTTCCCGAACCGGTGCTCGACGAGCCCGAGCCGGTCGTGGTTTCGGAGGTGCTGCCGCAGGAGGCGAGCGCCAGGACCAGCAACGATCTCATCACTGCCAAGGTAACACGCACGATCCCGGCACTCGGTCTAGCGCGGTCCACGGTACGGTTTCGAGATGACGGCCCGGTTCTCGGAGTTGTTGCCACGTGCAATCGACGAGCTCGAACAACGCTGGCAGGCGCGCTGATCAACCACTTCCCGTTGCGAAGAGAGCTCGCTCGATTGCCGAGGATTCCGCGCTTCGCGATCTGGTGTGGCACACGACGCACCGAGGACTGGCACCGCC
>JANNBP010000565.1:0-40729 GCA_031385555.1 Deltaproteobacteria bacterium
CTCGGGCGCGGGCTCGGGCTCGGGCTCGGGCTCGGGCTCGGGCTCGGGCTCGGGCTCGGGCACGGGCTCGGGCTCGGGCTCGGGCTCGGGCCGTGTGATCAATGGTGAGACGCGGACGTGGACATGCCGAGCACGAGCAACTTGTCGATTCGCGGTCCCTGACCCGAAGGCTGGGTCAGAGAGCCGCGCGCAGGATCACGATCAGCGCGATGAACAAGATGATCGCGCCGCCGATCGTCGAGAAGCCGCGCACCAGGACGCCGCGATCGTAGGTCTCGCGCTCCGCGGTCAGCTTGTCGATCTCCGTCGTGCGCGCCGTGATCGCGCCGCGGATCCGATCGATCCGCTCGTAGAGCTCGGTGAACGCCGCGCTGTTGGTCCGGTTGAGGTTGACCAGCGTGCCGAGCGTGACGAGCCGGCGCTGGACCTCGGATTCGGCGAGCCCGATCTCGCGCGACTTCCGCTTCTGCTCGGCATCGAGCTCGGCGAGCCGGTGGGTGTGACCTTCGCGGGCGTCGGTCAAGCTGCGCTTCGCGGCATCGAGCTCGGCGCGGGCGGCATCGAGGCGCGCGACCGCTTCGCCGATCGGGCGCTCGAGCGCGGCGAGCTTGCGATCGACGTCCTGGCGCTCCGGCTCGAGCGCGGCGGCCTCCTTGCGGTAGCCTTCCGCGCTGCGACGCAGATCGGCACGAACCTCACCGATCGTGGTGTTGCCGGCGGAGCGATCGTTCTCCTCGGCGTTCTTGAGGTAGTTCTTCTGCCGCCGCTCGAGATCTTTGCGCTTGTCGCGAAGCCCGCGGCGCTGGCCCTCGAGCTGCTGCGACTCCTTGTGCGCCTCGTCGGCGGCGTGCTGCGCCTCGCCGAGCTTGGTGTTCCGCTCGGCCTCGATGTCGGCGAACTTGCTGTTCTCGTCGGCCTTGCGCGCGTCGACGTCGCCGTGCTCCTTGCCGAGCGCACCGATGCGTTGCTCGGTGGCATCGATCGCGGCGTTCTCGGCGGAGAACACGCGGCTGTCGACCTTCGCGGTCCTCGCTTCGCGACCGAGCGCGCCGAGCACCTGATCGAGCGCTTCGGTGTCCTGCTTGATCTCGGCGCCGAGCGTCTTGATCGCACCGCCGCGCTGCCACTTCGCCCGCGTGAACTTCACCGCGTACTTCGCGGCGTTGATCAGCCCGAGCTCGGGGACCTCGGGGACCGGCAGCACCTTCGCAGGCGTGAACGGACGATCGCCACCGACCTGGATCCTCGTCGGTGGCGGCGTGGCACCGGCGCGGAGCGCACGGGCAGCCACGTCGACCGCATCGCCGCCACCCTCGGTGGTCGGATACGCCGGCGTGATCGCCGAGACGGCCGAGGCGTCCGCGGGCGGTGGCGTCAACGGACGCATCGGCGCGTGCGGACCTGGGGGAGGGAGCGTGAGCGGTTTGCGCGCCCCGGGCTCGCTGCCGGCCGCCCGCACGGGTGGCGGCGACGACGGCGTCTGCGAGCGACTGCCCGGCAGCGGGGGTGGCGTCGTGGGTGGACGAGGCGACACGCGCACGGCCTCGGTCGCAGGGTCCGAGGGCATCACGCTCGGGATCGGTTGTGGCGAGACATCGCGCGCGCGCCGCGCTTGATCTCCCTCGCGTGGCTCCGGTGGTGGCGCCTCGCGACGCTGCGCCGCCGGCCCCGGCGAGATCGCGGCGAGGAGTGCGCGCTTGGTCGCCTCGGCGGGATCCTCGTACCGCGCGGGCACGGGCTCCCGCGGCTCGCTGGCGGAGGTCGGGGCGGCCGGGAGGGTGTTGTCCGGGCGCTCCGGCACCGAGCTCGTCTGCGCGGCGGCGGGCACGGGTGGCGGCACGGTCGTGCCCGACTTGCGGTGTGGAAGCCCGGTGGTGGTAGGGCGGGGTGCCAACTGCACACCCGTCGGCGGTGCGTTGCGAGCACGGCGAGGCGGCAACGGCGGCATCCGACGACCGCACGCGACACACGCCGCATGATCGTCCTGATTCTCCGCCGAGCAGAACGGGCAGAACCTCACGGCGCAGGCACCCCGCGCTCGTACACGATCTTGCCGCCGACGATCGTCAGCTGGACGTGGGTGTCGAGGATCGTCCGATCGGCGGCGAGCGCGCGATCGAACACGGTGACGTCGGCGACGCGACCGACCGCGATCACCCCGCGCGAGCCCTCGGCGAACTCGGCGTACGCCGCTCCGCTGGTGAAGGCCGCGAGGGCCTCGTCGAGCGTCAGCTTCTGATCCGGATACCATCCACCCGGCGGCTTGCCGGTGGCGTCCTGACGCGTGACCGCGGCGTAGATCCCGAGGAGTGGCGCGACTTCCTCGACGGGGAAGTCACTGCCCGCGGCGAGGGGCACGCCCTTGTCGAGCACCGTGCGCCAGGCGTAGGCACCGCGGATTCGCTCGGCGCCGACGCGCTGCTCGGCCCACGGCATGTCCGAGGTCGCGTGCGTCGGCTGCATCGACGCGATGGCCTTGCTCTCGACGAGCCGCTTCCAGTCCTCGGGCGCGACGACCTGGAGGTGTTCGACGCGCAGCCGGCGATCGCCGCCGTGCTTCGCACTGGCCGCGAGGTACGCGTCGAGCACGCTACCGATCCCGGCATCGCCGATCGCGTGGATCGCGACCTGCCAGCCCCCCGAGACCGCCGCGTCGACCGCATCTCTCAGGACCCCGGGCTCGGTGACCCACAACCCCTTGTTCGCACGCTCGTCGTCGTACGGCGCGTACATCCGCGCGCCGCGCGAACCGAGGGCGCCGTCGGCGAAGAACTTCACGCCGCGCATCGCGAACCACCCCGTCGCCGGAGCCGGCGCGACTCGCACGCGAGCGAGCTTCCCGGGATCGCCGGCGAGGTAGGCGTAGACCCGCAGCGGCAGCTGGTTCGCGGCGGCGAGCGTGCGATAGACGTCGGCCGTCGCGTCCTCGATCCCCATGTCGTGGACGCCGGTGATGCCTGCCTCGATCGCGAGCTTCGCCGCCTGCCGGATCCGCCGCTCGCGGACCGCCGCCGAGGCGACGGGGATGACCGCATCGACGAGCTCGCCCGCGTTGTCGATCAACACGCCGGTCGGTTCGCCCTGGTCGTCGCGCAAGATCTTGCCACCCGTCGGATCCGGCGTGGCCTTGGTGATGTTCGCGAGCGCGAGCGCCTTGCTGTTGACCCAGCTCGCGTGGCCGTCGATCCGGCGCACGAGCACCGGCCTGTCACCGAACGCGACATCGAGCGAGGCCTTGGTCGGCCACTGCTGCGCCGGCCAGCGGTTCTGATCCCAGCCGCGACCGAGCACCCACTCGCCCTTGCTCGCCTTCGAGGCGGTCGCGAGCTTGGTGACCGCCGCCTGCTCCGACGCGAGCCCGCGCACCGAGATGTTCTCGAGATCGACCCCGAGCCCGTAGAGGTGGCAGTGCGCATCGATCAAGCCCGGCGTCAGCGTCTTGCCGGCCAGATCGATGACACGGGTCGAGCCGATCGCGAGCCGCTTGATCTCCGCATCGGTCCCGACGGCGACGATCACGCCGTCGTCGATCGCGACTGCCTGTGCACGCGGCCGCGCTCCATCCATCGTGTGGATGTCGGCGTTCACGAAGATCAACTCGGGCGTGCTCTTGGTGGCCGGCGTCGTCGCGCGGCCCGAGCACGCACTCGCCGCACTAATCAGTAAGGCCAATCGCGAGATACACTTGGATGTCACCGGATTCGAGACCATACCCGACATCGACACCGAGGAGTGGCAGCACGATCTGCTTCAAGTAGAAGCGCGTTCCGACGCCGACCGAGTTCTTGAACGGCGCCATGTACTCCTGAAACTTCGACTGCTGCACGCCAGGGCCCGCTCGGTTGCGCTCCGCGTTCGGGAGGTAGTTGCGGTCGGGGCTCTCGGTGTTGAGGAACGTCGTGTACGCCGAATCCCAGAACGCGAGCGCGCGCACGCCGAAGCCCTTGATGGTGAACACCGGCACCGAGTACTCGAGGTTCGCCTGCGCGCGGAAGTCGCCGCGGAACTGACCGTTGAGCCAACCGCGCTGCGAGGAGCCGCCGGTCAACCACTCCTGCTGGAACGGCAGGTGAAAGCCGTAGCCGACGTGGCTCTTGAACTGGAGGTTGTGCTCCTTGAAGATCCGCTCGCCGCGGAAGATGCCGAGGCCGGTGATGAAGTAGCGGAAGTCCGAGCCGAGACCTTCCTGTGAGTTCTCGAACGACGCGGCGACCTTGTAGCCGGTCGCGACACCGTTGTACGAGGCGCGGCGATCGAGCGACATCGTGAACTCGGTCGAGACGTCGTTGCCTTCCTTGCCCGGATCAGGCACCGCGTTCGGATCCGAGGTGGGATCCCCGGTGACCTGTTCGATCGTCGCGCCTTCGGCGAGCTTGGTCTTGCCGTAGGTGACGCGCGCACCGCGCAAGCGCGCGTCGATCTTGAAGCCACGAAACAGCTCGATGCCGAGGCGCAGCCCACCGTTGAGATAGTTGAGGCGCGATTCGCGCACGGCCTGATTGGCGCCTGCATCGGCATCGGTCTGCAGGTACTTCACGGGCACCGCGTACTCGAACTGGCGCGAGCTCTTGAGGAACGTGTCGACCTGCGCGTACCACCGCGTCCCGTTGAGGTTCGGGATCACCCACGCGCCGATGAAGAACGAGTCACCGGTGGCGATCTGGCCGTAGAGCAGCAGCTTCTGGTTCTTGCCGAACAGGTTGTTCTCGCCGAACCCGACGCCACCGCCGATGTTGGTGGGCTGCGTGTAGAACGCCGGCGCGATCACCCACGAGTGCTTGTCCTTGACGAGGATCGTGATCTTGACGCCCTCGCCGCCCTTGTGCGGCTCGCTGAACACGGTCGCGTCCTTGAACAGCCCGCTACCGAGGAGGCGCATCTTGACCGTCTCGATCATGTCGAGGTTCCAGTCGTCGCCGACCTCGATGCGCGCGATCAACGCGACCGTCTCGTCGTCAGTCTTGGTGTTCTCCTCGACCTGGATCTCTTTGATCTGTTCGGCGTACGCCGTCGAGACTCCGAGCAGGATCGCGAGCGCGATGCATACGGCCCTCATCGACGAGCAGTATGGCATGACGTGGCGGCATTCCGTGATCGTGTCCAACCGATCACAGCAGGTGGCAACCGTGTTACGAACGGAGCCATGAATCCCGCAGAGGTGGCCACCGCGCTCCTGATCGAGCGCACGCTCCAGGACAGCCCGGCGTATCGAAAAGTCGATGACACGCTGTACGTCATCAAGCAGGGCTCGGCCTACGTGATGATCAGTGTCGTCCCGTGGGGCGACAACCGCGCGATGGTGCGGTGCGCGTCTCAGCTCGTGAAGGGAGTCGACGTCGACGGCTCGCTCGCGATGCAGTTGCTCGAGCTCAACGGTCACCTCCGGTTCGGTGCGTTCGCGATGGACTCGCTCGAGCACACCATCCTGTTCACCCACACGATCCTCGGCGGCACCACGCTCGATCCCGAGGAGCTGACGGCCACGCTGCGCGATGTCGCGCTGATCGCCGACGAGTACGACGACAAGCTGGTCAAGAAGTACGGCGGCCAGCGGATGATCGATCTGCTCGAGGAATCCGCGATGGAGCGGATCATGGACAAGGACCCTGCCAGCTTCAACTTCGACGACTAAGGGGCTGTAGCCCGCCATCGCTCGCCTGTGCGGTGAGTACCGTCGGTTCGTTCGGTCCGGACTAGCGGGACAACAGCTCGACGAGCTTGGCGCCGAGCTCCGCCGGTGGATCCGGATCGGGCAACCCACCATAGATCGAAGAGATGTCGCGCATCGGCGCATCGTCGTTGCCGACGCCGGTGCCGTAGCGACCGTACGGAATCTCCGGCTTGCGCAGCGAGACTTCTCCGGCGGGACGCCCCGGCGACTTGATGAAGCCCTTGTGCAACGCGGTGCCGACGCGGGCCGGGCAGTGGCACGGGTTCATCGGGTTGATGTGCTCGCAGCGCGGCGCGAGGTAGTCGCCGATCTTCTTGCGGGCGCGCGACAGCCGAACCTTGTACGCGCTCTCGGTGATGCCGAGGCTCTTCGCGGCGGAGGCATCTGGCAGCTTGAGCACGTGACAGACGGTGAACGCGGCGCGCTCGCCGGGCGGCAGGCAGTTGATCACCGCCGTCATGCAACCCTGCTTGAGCTCCCACAGCAGGAAGTCGCGATCCGGATCGCTGAGCGAGCGCACGACATCGGTGCGGGTCGCCTCGCTGCGCAGCGTCTCGTCGAGGATGTCGAAGTTGACCTCGGGTTGACGCGGGAGCCGTTGCTCGAGCAGCGTGTTCGCGAGCCCGAGCAACCAGATCTCGAGCTCCGCGGTCTCCGTGGGAATCGCCTCGGGCTTGTCGAGCACGGCCGTGTAGACATCGATCAGGTACCGCTCGGCGCGATCGCGGTCGAGCGTGAGACGGAACACGAAGTTGTAGAGCCGGCGCCAGTGCGGCTCCACGATCGCCTGCACCCTCTCGGGACCCAGCTTCGCCATCCGAACGGCGATGGTACACCGAACCACCGAGCCCTTCGTGCTACCGTGGTTGCGATGAGGCGCATCGTCTTCCTGGGCATCGCCCTGGGTCTGGCGTGCATGATGGGCGGCGGCCTGCTGAGCGTCTCGGCTTGCTACAACGTCCCGACGCCCGCGTGCGGGTTTCGCTGTGGTCCCGCCGCGGAGTGCCCCGAGGACTACACCTGCAATGCGACGATCGATCGCTGCATCCTGAACGGCTCGACGCCGATCTGCGGATCGATCGACGTACCCGACGCGGGCGTCGACACCGAGCTGCCGGATACCGGCGATGCGACCGACGCGACCGACGCGACCGACGTGACCGACGCGATTGATGCCACCGACGCGATTGATGCCACCGACGCGACTGATGCCACCGACGCGATTGCCCCGCTCGACGGAGATGCGGGCACCGACGCCGTGACCGATGGTCCCTAGACGACGAGCTTGGGCTTCGCCGGCGACTGCGACGACGAGTCGGCCTCGACGAGCCCGACGCGATCGCTGCCCTCGCCCGCGGGATCCGCGAACTGCGAGAGCTCGCGGTTGACCTCGCGTACGAGGTCCACCTTCTCGCGGTACGGCATGAACGCGCTCTTGAAGCCCGCGATGATGATCTCCTTGATCGTGCGCAGCGACCAGCCGTAGTGCTTCGAGCACAGCTGGAGCTCCTTCGACACCGTGGTGTCGGACATCAAGCGGTTGTCGGTGTTGATCGTCACGCGCAGGCCGTAGTCGACGTAGAAGTCGACGGGGTGCGTCTCCCACGACGTCGCCGCGCGGGTCTGCACGTTCGATGACGGGCAGACCTCGAGCGCGATCCGGTGATCGTTGACGTAGTTGAGCAGATCGCCGCTCTCGACGAGCCGGGTGCCGTGACCGATGCGGTGCGCGCCACACTTGTGGATCGCCTGATGCACCGAATCGGGACCGAACGATTCACCGGCGTGGGCGGTGCAGTTGATGTTGT
Organism: Deltaproteobacteria bacterium; assembly: GCA_031385555.1. Classification (GTDB taxonomy): domain Bacteria; phylum Myxococcota_A; class Polyangia; order Haliangiales; family Haliangiaceae; genus JABFXX01. The sequence continues at coordinate 7,480 of JANNBP010000565.1, forward strand.
TGTCGATCACCAGCTGGAACGCGTGGCGATGCAGCTTGGCCGGGTTGTTGACCTCGGAGCCCGCGAGATCGAAGCCGACGACGCCGCGGTTCTTGAACGCGACGCAGAGCTCCGCGATCCGCAGCGAGGACTCGGGACCGAGCGAGCGGATCGCGCACAGGATCAACCCGTAGCGAATGCCGAGCGTTCGCTTCGCCTGCCGCAGGCCGCGCAGCACCGCCTCGACGACCTGCGCCGGTCGCAGCCCCGTGCGCGTGTGGAGCACCGGCGAGTAGCGAACCTCGAGGTAGCGAACGTGCTCGCGATGCGCGTCCTCCGCGAGCTCGTAGGCGCAGCGCTCGAGTGCTTCCTCGGTCTGCATCACCGAGAGCGTGATGTCGAATGCGCGCAGGTAGTCGTCGAGCGAGGCGATGTGCTCGCCGGCGACCAGCATCCCGTGGAGCTCGCCGCGATCGAAGGTCGGGAGTGTGACCTGCTGCCGCTTCGCGAGATCGAGCACCGTGTCGAGCCGCACCGAGCCGTCGAGGTGGCAATGCAGGTCGGTCTTCGGGAGTTGCTGGAGCAGCTCGAGCGGAATCTCGGACATCCGGGTGACTTTGCCCCGAGGGCTCCTCAGACCGCAAACAAGACGTGGGACTGGGGCTGGACTGGCCGATCAATGGAGTTCTGAGGCTGAACAGATTCGCAGCGAACTGAGAATCTGACCGAAGTACCGTAAAACCTGGCACTTTTCGGGCGTCCTGATCACGACACGCACGTCATACCGAAGCGGCAACTAACCCCATTTTTTCAAGCACATATAAGATAATACCCCGAATCCTTTGACCCCAGTTCGTGTCACGAATATTGCTTGGTTGCGCGAACGACGCGCAGCTTAGTTTGCTGTCGGTTCTAGCTTAGGAGTTCTGCGTACATGCCCAACGATTCAAGGATCGTAAGCCTTCCGTCTGAGAAGGATGGAAAGCCGGCAAAGCCTCGCTCGCGTGCGGAGGTCGTGAAGGCGAACCGCGCCGCGAGCTCACTGGTGGGTGGTGTTCGTCAGGCTCTGCTCGATCAAGCCAACGAGCTCGCGCGTCTCGCGCAGCGTATCGATCAGTCGTTCGCCGCTGCGGTGACCACGATCCTGTCGTCGCGCGGTCGCGTCGCCGTGATCGGGGTCGGCAAGTCCGGCATCGTCGGTCGCAAGATCGCCTCGACGATGGCCTCCACCGGCACGCCGGCGCTGTTCATCAACGCTGCCGAAGCGCGCCACGGCGACCTCGGGATGATCACGACAGAAGATGTCGTGATCATGATCTCGTACAGCGGTGAGACCGAGGAGATCACGCACCTGCTCCCGCACCTCGCGGTGCTCGAGGTGCCGCTGATCGCGATCGTCGGTCACGCGCAGTCGAGCCTCGCCACCACCGCGGACATCGTCCTCGACGTGTCCGTGACCTCGGAGACCTGTCCCCTCAACCTCGCGCCCACCACGTCCACGTTGACCACGCTCGCGATGGGCGATGCCCTGGCGGTCGCGCTGATGAAGGAGCGCGGGTTCGGCGTCGATGATTTCCGTCGCACGCACCCGGGCGGCGCGCTGGGTCGCAAGCTCGGGGCACGCGTCAAGGACGTCATGACGGGCCCGCCGCTACCGGTGGTCGCCCCTGGTGACACCGTCGGTCGGTCGCTCGCCACGATGTCCGATGGTCGGCTCGGCCTGCTGCTCGTGCAGTCGGGGCTTCGCCTGGTCGGGCTCGTCACGGACGGTGACCTGCGTCGCGCGATGCTCCACAACGGTGATATCCGCGAGATCTGCGTGGCCGAGATCATGACTCGCAACCCCGCCACGATCAGTGAAGACGCGCCTGTCTCCGAGGCCCAGGCCCGGATGAAGACGCTCAAGCTCAAGGCATTGATCGTGCTCGACGCCGAGGGTCGGGTGTCGGGTGTGATCGAGGTCTTTGACGATGGCGTCCGCGGTTGATGCGGTCCAGGCGCTGAAGATCGACCGACCTTCGCGCATCGCGACGCTGCAGCGTGGTCTCGATTCCCAGCTCGCTGTCGTCAACGCGTTGATCCTTCGCGAGACGCGCACGCGCTTCGGTCGCAATCGCCTCGGGTATCTGTGGGCGGTGATCGAGCCCGTCCTCGTGACGTTCACGTTCTACGCGGTGCTCAAGATCTCGAAGCGCGAGCTTCCCGCCGGCCTCAGCACGTTCGCGTTCGTCGCCACCGGCGTGCTGCCGTACACGCTGTTCAGCAACAGCATCTCCCGCGTCGCGGAGGCGGTGAACGGCAACAAGCCCCTGCTCTACTACCCGCAGGTTCGTCCGCTCGATCTCGTGATCGCGCGGAGCCTGCTCGAGGCCGCGACCTTCGTCGCCGTCTTCATCCTGGTGATGGGGACCAACGCGCTGGTCTCGCAGGAGCTCGCAGTTCACGATGTCTTGCTGGTCATCGTCGGGATGGCAGCCGCCTCCGCGCTCGGCACCTCGCTCGGCCTCGTGTTCTGCGGGCTCGCCCAGATCTCGCCCCTCGTCGATCGCGCGCGTGGCCCGCTGCTCCGCCCACTGTTCTGGATCTCCGGGATCTTCTTCACCGCCGACATGGTCCCGGCGTCGACGCGCGAAGAGTTCCTGTGGAACCCGATGTTTCACGTCACCGAGATGACCCGCGCGGGATGGTTCGCGAGCCACGATCCGACCTATGTCGATGGGGGCTACGTTCTGTGGTGGATTGGCGGTATGACCCTCGCCGGGCTCTTGTTCGAACGCTGGGTACGCCGCCGTATCGACCTGACCTGAGTCCGCAGATGTTAGAGCTTCGCCACGTCACCAAGATCTACCAGACCTCGTCGGGCCCCAACGTCGTCCTGCGCGATCTGTCGCTGTCGTTGCCCCCGCGCGAGAGCATCGGGGTGCTCGGCAAGAACGGGGCTGGCAAGTCCACGTTGCTCCGCATCGTCGCGCACGCCGAATCGCCCACCGCCGGCGAGGTGATCCATCACGGTCGCGTGTCGTGGCCGATCGGGTTCGCCGGTGGCTTCAACGGGGCGCTCACCGGCGAAGAGAACTGCCGGTTCGTCGCGCGGATCTACAACCAGGACATTGACTACGTGGTCGAGCAAACGCGCGAGTTCGCCGAGATCGGCACCTACTTCTACGAGCCCGTGCGCACGTACTCGTCGGGAATGCGCGCGCGCGTCGCCTTCGGGCTCAGCATGGCGATCGACTTCGAGCTCTATCTCGTCGACGAAGTCACCGCGGTTGGCGACAAGGCGTTTCGCGCGAAGTGTCAGGCCGCGTTCGCCGATCGCCGGCAGCGCGCCGGCTTGCTCATGGTCTCGCACGAGCCCGCCACGCTCACCGCGTTCTGCAAGCGAGGCATCGTGCTCCACAATGGCAACGCCACGATCTACGACACGCTCGCGGAAGCCACCGCGGCGTACGAGGCGGCCTCGTGAGCACCGCGGAGACCAAGCCGGCGGAGCCCCTGCCAGCCCCGGCGGAGCCCAAGCCAGCCGCGGCGAAGCCCGTGGCCGTACCGGCCCCCGCACCTGCGCCGGAGCCCAAGCCGGAGCCGCGCGTTCCGCGTAGCGCCGTCGAGCTGCGCACGGCACGTCGCCGCACGCTGCGGCGCCGCTACGGCATCTTCGTCGGGGTGCCGACGCTGCTCGCGATCATCTACTACGTGTTGATCGCCACGCCGCAGTACGACTCGTACCTGACCGTCGCGGTGGAATCGAACGAAGGTCGACTCGGCGACAAGACCCCGAACGCGGGCAACCAGCGCGACGCGAGGCTGATGGCCGAGGTCCTCCACGGTGCGCCGGCACTCGCCGCACTCGACCAGGGAGGCGCGTTTCGCGCGCACTACCGCGACAACGGTGACTGGACGACCCGGCTGTCGAGCAGCTCGGGTGCCGATGCGACGCTCGAGTATTTCCGCGACAAGGTCTCGATCACGCAGGAACCGAACACCAACGTCGAGACGATTCGCGTCCGCGCCTTCACCGGCGAGGCCGCGCACGATCACGCCACCAAGCTGCTGGCCTTCGCGCAGAGCTGGGTCCATCAGCAGAACGAGACGTCGAGCGCGGCCCGGTTGAATCAAGCACAGCAGACGGTTGCGAAGGAGCGGGCGGCGTTCACCAAGGCCGCGCAGGCGCTCGCGGGGATCACCCAGCCCGCGCCCACCGACCCGGTCGTGATCGAGCACCAGCTCGCGGAGAAGCGCCTCGAGGTCGGCCTCAAGGGGTATCAGGAGGCCCTGCTCGACGTCGGTCGAGCCGAGCGCTACCTGGTCGTCGTCGACGGACCCTCGCACCCCGATACCGCGTCGTTGCCTCGGCGCGGGTGGGGAATTCTCACGGTGTGCGTCGCTGCGATCGTGCTGGTTTCGGTCCTGTCACTGCTCGGTGCAGCCGTTCGCGAACACGCGAAGTTCTAGTATAAGGGGCTCCGCTATGAAGCTCGCAGGTCATGACGTCGGTGCCGACAAGCCGCTGTTCTTGCTCGCCGGTCCGTGTGTGATCGAGAACGCCGACATGATCCTGTCGACCGCGACCGCGCTCGCAGAGATCGCGCAACGGCTCAAGATCCCGTACGTGTTCAAGGCGAGCTTCGACAAGGCGAACCGCACGTCCGGCACTGCGAAGCGCGGCGTCGGCATGGCAGCCGGCCTCGAGATCCTCGCGCGGGTGAAGAGGGAAGTCGGCGTGCCGGTGCTGACGGACGTCCACGAAGACACGCCGATCGACGAGGTCGCGAGCATCGTCGACGTGCTGCAGACCCCGGCGTTCCTGGTTCGCCAGACCAACTTCATGCAGCGGGTCGCGAAGGCCGGGAAGCCGGTCAACATCAAGAAGGGTCAGTTCCTCGCGCCGTGGGACATGACCCACGTCGTCGAGAAGTGCCGCGCCGTCGGCAACGATCAGATCATGGTGTGCGAGCGTGGCGTGTCGTTCGGTTACAACACGCTGGTCGCCGACATGCGCTCGCTCGCGCAGATGCGCGCGACGGGATGCCCCGTGGTGTTCGATGCCACGCACTCGGTGCAGCAACCCGGCGGGCAAGGTGCGGCGACGGGCGGACAGCGCGAGATGATCCCGGTGCTCGCGCGGGCGGCGGTCGCCGCGGGCATCGCGGGGTTGTTCATGGAGATCCACCCGGATCCCGACAAGGCGTGGAGCGACGGTCCGAACCAGTGGCCGCTGTCGCGTGCGGAGGCGTTGCTCGCGCAGCTCGTCGAGCTCGATCGCGTGGTCAAGGCGCAGCCGTATGCGGAAGACGTGCTGCTGGGCAAGGCATGATCCCGCTCGCACGGCTAGCCGGCGTGCAGCTGCTGGTGTGCGACGTCGACGGCGTACTCACCGACGGGCGGCTCGACTACGGCCCGGAGGGTGAAGGGGAGCGAAAGCACTTCCACGTGCGCGACGGGCTCGGGTTGCGGAGGCTGCTCGAGGCCGGCATCCACGTCGCGTGGATCACCGCGCGCGGCGGCCCGGCGGTCGAGCGGCGCGCGAAGGAGCTCGGGATCCAGCACCTCGTGCAGAAGTCCGGCAACAAGGCCGAGGTGATGGCCGAGCTGGCCGCGAAGCTCGGGGTGACGCACGAGGCGATCGCGTATGTCGGTGATGACCTCGTCGATCGCGATGCGATGAAGGCGGCCGGGATCGCGATCGCACCGTCGGATGCGCACGCGGAGATCCGGGCGATCGCGCACTGGGTGACGTCGATCGGTGGGGGCCGTGGAGCCGTCCGAGAGATCTGCGACGCGATCCTCCACGCGCGCGCACCTGCGGCGGGCCTGGTGGAGTTCAAGATCGTGATCCCCGCGCGGATGAGCGCGACGCGCTTGCCCGGCAAGCCCCTGCGCCTGCTCGCCGGCAAGCCGATGGTGGTGCACGTCCTCGATCGCGGGATCGAGGCGGGTGCCGAGGACGTGATCGTCGCGACGGACGACGCGCGGATCGCCGACGTGATCACCGGGGTCGGTGGGCGCGCGGTGATGACGCGCTCCGATCATCCATCGGGGAGCGATCGGATCCACGAGGTCGCGACGGCGCTGCAGTGGTCCGACGACACCATCGTCGTCAACCTCCAGGGCGACGAGCCCGGCATGCCCGCCGAAGCCGTGCGGCGGGTGGCGCTGCTCCTCGCGGCGACGCCGGGAGCCCAGCTCGCGACGCTCGCGACGCCGATCCGCTCGGTGGCCGATCTGTTCGATCCGTCGGTAGTCAAGACGGTGCTCGACGAGGCCGGCCTCGCGCGGACGTTCTCGCGTGCCCCGATCCCGTTCGTGCGCGGCGTGTTCGACAAGGGCATGCCGGAGGCGTTGCCCGAAGGCGTGCCGTTTTTGCGGCACCTCGGCCTCTACGCGTATCGCGTCGGCTCGCTACGCCGGCTGTGCGAGACGCCGCCGCATGCGTGGGAGAGGGCGGAGTCGCTCGAGCAGTTGCGCGCGCTCGCGATCGGCATGGAGATCGCGGTCGGGATCCTCGACAACCCTCCTCCACACGGGGTGGACACCGAAGCAGACCTCGCCCGCGCCGAGGCCGCCCTCGCGAAGAGCGGGCCGTCGTGAGCACGCCTCGCTGGCGGGCCGCGGCCGTGTTTCCGATCCCACCGACGAGCGGGATCTCGGGGATCCCGCATCTCGCCTCGCTCCTCGGCGCAGAGCGCGTCGTCGTTCGCCCCGTGCGTCGTCCGGAGGATCTGGACATCGTGGTGGGGTGGGGTGAAAAACGAAACGCTCAGCTCGCCCGCGCGATGGCGACGTTGCACGGGGTCCCGTACTGGCGCGCCGAGGATGGCTTCATTCGCTCGGTCGGGCTCGGGGTCAGCGGAGAGCCACCGCTGTCGATCGTGCTCGACGATCTCGGCATCTACTACGACGCGCATACCCCGTCGCGGCTCGAGCGCCTGATCGCGGAGCAGTCCGACGACTCTGCGCTGACCGCGCGTGCGATGGCCGCGATCCAGCGCATCGTCGTCGCGGGGATCTCGAAGTACAACAACGCACGCCCCGGTGCGATCGAGCTCGGTCCACCACGCGAGCGCGTGCTCGTCGTCGATCAGACCTTCGGCGATCTCTCCATCACCTACGGGCTCGCCGATCCGGCGACGTTCGAGCGCATGCTCGCCGCCGCACGGAGCGAGCATCCGGATGCCGAGATCATCGTCAAGGCCCACCCGGACGTGCTCGCCGGCAAGAAGCGCGGGTACCTCGGTGACGTCGCCGGTTCGAACGTCCGGTTGTGCGTCGAGCCGGTGTCGCCGGCGACGCTGCTCGCGCAGGTGGATCACGTCTACGTGGTGAGCTCGCAGTTCGGCTTCGAGGCCCTGCTCGCGAGCAAGCGCGTCACGTGTTTCGGCGTGCCGTGGTACGCGGGCTGGGGGCTCACCGACGATCGCGCCACGGGTCCCGAAGCTGCCGCAGCGTTCGCGCGCCGCGCGATCCCCCGCACGTGCGAGCAGCTCTTCATCGCGGCGTACCTTCGCTATGCCCGCTACATCGATCCCGATAGCGGAGCACCGTGCGAGCTCGAGCGCGTGATCGAGCACCTCGAGCTCCAGCGCGCGATGTTCGAGCGCAACGCCGGCAGGATCTATTGCTTCGGCTTCGGGTTCTGGAAGCACTCGTCGATCCGCGCGTACCTGCGCTCGCCCGGCAACCAGATCGTGTTCATCACCAGCTTTGGTCGGACTGCCGAGCAGCGCGGGTTCGGGCCCGGTTGCCAGGTGCTGGTGTGGGGTCAGCGCGAGACGCCCGAGGTTCGCGACCTCGCGAAGCGCCACGGCGGAGACATCTGGCGGATGGAAGATGGCTTCCTGCGGTCCGTCGGGCTCGGCTCGGACTTCGAGGATCCGGCGTCCCTCGTCGTCGATCGGGCGGGCATCTACTACGACCCCAGTCGGGCGAGCGAGCTCGAGCAGATCCTGGGCACAGGGACGTTCTCGGCGAGCGAGCTCGCGCGCGCGAAGGCGCTGCGAGAGCACATCGTCGCGAGCCGGATCAGCAAGTACAACGTCGGGGGCGAGCGCCCGCTGTCCGTGCCGGCGGGTCGCCGCGTGATCGTCTGCCCGGGTCAGGTCGAGGACGACGCGTCGATCATGCTCGGCTGCAAGGACGTGCGGACCAACCTCGGGTTGTTGACCGCGGCACGCGCCGCTGCACCCGACGCGTTCATCATCTTCAAGCCACACCCCGACGTGCTGTCGGGAAATCGGCGCGGCGCCGTGCCGCCCGACGAGGCGCGCCGGGTCTGCGATCACATCGAGGAGGAAGCGACGCTCGCGACCTGCCTCGAGGTCGCCGACGAGGTTCACACGATGACCTCGCTGGTCGGCTTCGAGGGCCTGATCCGCGGCAAGCGCGTCGTGGTGCACGGCCAGCCGTTCTACGCGGGCTGGGGCCTCACCGAGGATCACAACCCGCATCCTCGCCGCACGCGTGCGTTGACGCTCGACGAGCTCTGCGTCGGCGTCCTCCTCCGCTATCCGCGCTATCTCAATCGCGAGACCGGGCGCTTCACCACGCCCGAAGTGGTGATCGAGCAACTCCGCGCCGAGCGTGCGCTCGCCGGCGGCAACCTCGCGATCAAGATGGGCCGCTCTCGCCGGCGCGCGCGCAAGCTCGTCCAGATCGTGCGCGGTGTGATGGGCGGCACCGGATGACCACGCTGCGCCATCGCGCAGTTCGCTTTCTCTCCGGCGAGCATCCGATCCCGTTCTCTCCGTTCGCCGAGCTGCGGGTCGCGACCATCGTCGATCCCTTCACGCGCGCCTGCCTCGAACCCGAGGTCACGCTGCTCGCGGTCGACGCTCGCACCTGGCGCCTGCAGCTCGCCACCTTCGGGCCGCAGCTGCTGTTCGTCGAGTCGACGTGGCGTGGCGCGCACGACTCGTGGAGAAAGAAGGTCGCGAGCTACCCCGATCACCACGACGAGACGCTGTTCGAGGTCGTGCGCTACTGCCGTCGCCGCTCGATCCCGACGGTGTTCTGGAACAAGGAGGACCCGGTCCACTTCGACCGCTTCCTCGAGACCGCGACGCACTTCGATCACGTGTTCACCACCGAGGTCGCGTGTGTCGAGCGGTATCGCGCCGCCGGCATCGGCCGGGTCTCGCCGCTGATGTTCGCCGCCCAACCCGCGCTGCACCATCCGGGCGAGGCCGCGCGCGAGCACGTCGTGTGCTTCGCGGGGTCCTACGGCGAGGCCGAGCTCGGCGCACGCCGACACGACCTCGAGGCGCTCCTCGACGGTGCGCTAGCGACCACCGCGCTGCGCATCCTCGATCGGCAGGCAACGACGGGCAGCGCCACCAACCGGTTTCCCGAGCGCTTCCAGCCGTGCGTTCGCCCCGGCGTCGACTACCGCGAGCTCGCCGAGCTGCAGCGTCGCTACAAGGTGTTCCTCAACGTCAACGCGATCCGCGACTCGCGGACGATGTTCTCGCGCCGCGTGTTCGAGCTGCTCGCGAGCGGCGCCGCCGTGGTGTCGAGCCCGAACGCGGGGATCCGCGAGCTGTTCGGGGAGGTGGTGCCGCTGGTCGACACCGCCGGCTCCGCGCGCGTCGCGGTCCGGCGCTTTCTCGACGACGATGCCTATCGCTCGCGGATCGCCGCGCGCGGCATCGAGCTGGTCGCCGCGGGTCACACGTACGCGCATCGCATGCGCGAGATCTGCGCGGCGGTCGGCCTCCAAGGTCCCTCCGTGTAGCATGCGGTCCCAAAGCCGAGTTTGGGCGATAGGGCCCGATAATGGCGGGATCTGCACCGTGACCCACATGGTCGTGAAGGACGGCGGCGTGCAACTCGATGAGCGCGGAGATCGCCACGCACGGAACGCCCATCTTCATCGCAGCGCATGCTCCTGCGTCGAGCATCCACGCTGGTAATGTCGTGCGCGCTCGATCTGCCGCCTCGAAGACGGCTACATCCTCGCAGCGTCGGCGCTCGCGATAGGTGATTCGGATCTCCTTGCCGAACAGCGGATGCCAGCGGTAGTGAACGACGGCGACTTCGCCACGGGCAGAATGAACGGGGACTCGCGATCGGCCGAAAGAACTGGCTGTTCGTCCGCAGCGATGACCACGCCCAGGCCGCAGGAAACCTGCTGACGCTGATCGCCTCCGCACGCCTGCATGGCCTCGATCCCGAGGCGTACCTCCGCAACGTCTTTCGCGTCCTCCCCTACTGGCCTCGCGCGCTACCTCGAGCTCTGTCCTCGCGACTGGCCGGTCGTCCGGCCGCGCGCGCCTCAACCCCACCAAGCTCGAGCGCGAACTGGGACCCATCACTGTGCCGGAGCCGTCGCCCTCGGCGGCTGAGCAACCGGCGGGCAGCTGACCGGGAGTCCCACGTCACGCAGCCACGCCACGTGCTCGCAACGGGAGGCGAGACGGGGTTGGTGCAGTGGATACTGTAGAACATCCAGTTTCTACGGCCGACGATGATTTTTCGCAGCGCGCTCCGCTCGTGTGTTGTCGAGTGGGATCGTGCTGACGAGGACACGACGAAGCTCGACCTCTTGGTTTGTCTTGGTGGTGTTGTTCCCTGCCGACGTCTTGTGCATTGGCGCAAGACCTTGTGAAGAATGCCGGATGCTCTGGAACAAGCACGTGTACGGGCACGGGTGCCAAAATCGTCGGAGCAGTAGCGGCATGCAACCTCGAATTGGGAACCGTTACCAACGGACAACTCAACTCCATACCTGGAAACATGCTAGGTGTCGTTCGTACGTCAGATATCGTTTCGCAGGGAGCGTGTACGGTCGGTTCAAACACTCGCTCTGCACTCGGAAATTCTCTCATGTCCGGCGTCAACAATCAGGCCAGTCTTAGTTATCATTGTCATGAGAGTGACGCTGACGGAGGAGACTGTGACCTCTTGGGTCTGGTGTATTGCAGAACGACGTTGAATAGGTAAACCCGTGGTGGGATGTGACGGCTGACATCACGGAAGATGGGAGTTTAGCGGGCGGGATCGTGAAGCTGCCGATGGGCATGTCCAGATCCTCGGTATCGAGTCGCGAACGTGTTGAGACTGCGTTTCTCAGCCCACCAGTGCTCTACATCTTCTCAAATGTAGAGGCGGCCGCTGCCTGAAGCGGAAGACGCGTGAGCGTGTACGCAAGGAGACATAGCCAAAGAACTATGATCAAGAGAGCAATAGCTCTTCCGGGTATTCTTAGTATTCGGTCACGGCTGACTAGCAGGTCACTAAGAGCGAACTGAACAAGTACTGCCATCGCAAACGCCCCCACGAACATGATGCGTGAGCGGACATAGCCATATCCGATCAATGAGTTCACTGGCAACACCGCTACCAACGGTGCGAGCGTCTTCCAGCACTTTCGAATGGTCAGGTAGCGTACGATGATCATCGTCGTGAGCGCAGTTGTCGGAACCGCAATCGGAGCGATTACGCTGAGTCGCAGTTGCCCCTTCTCTGGAAACCCGAGTACCGAATTGGCGAAGTTCGCAATCACGTTGTAGGCGTGGATCCTCCCTGGCGAGTGTCCGAACTCTTGGTTCAATTCGTCGATTGAGTACATTTGAAAGAAGTACCCAGTTGGAAAATCAAATGAACTACGAGACAGGAACGTGGATCGAAACGCCAGGTAGCCGAGAACGGAACCACCTATAGATACGGCAGCTAGCCAGTGCTTTCGTCGAAGACACTCGATTGTCGAGTAGGCGGCTACAAGAACTCCACTTTCCTTGGAGAGTAGCGCAACTATCGAGTATGCGACCAGGCTCCATGCAGAGCGACCGAGCGAGCGGTCATTTGTTTGCAAGGAAATTCGGACGACAAGAAGAAATAGCAAGCCAACGATGAGGTCGCCGATTCCCACCGCAAACAGCGATACTGAGACGAACGTTAACGGTGATGCGATGAGGTATATCCCTGCGAAATAGCGCGCGGTGGGATCAACCCTTTCCTTTAGCATCGTGACTAACACGTAGACGCACGCCGTGACTAACACTCCTTGAGCGATGCGAATCGGAAGGACCGTCATCCCAAAACTGTCGATTGAAACACGCACAAGCGTAGCGACGACAGGTCGGTAGAAGCGGTCGAGAAACGGGGTCGTCCACAGGTCGCGGTAGCTTAGATCTGACGCATCCGAAATGATCTTGAGGTCATCGGTGTGAAAACCAATCCTCAGATTGAGTAGGACAAAGGCGATTACAGCGATTGCCAGTATGGCCAACGGAGTACGGGATACGGGAGTCGTCATACTGAGGATGAAATTGAGAAACGATGAAGAGGTGTCGAACCTAGCCGCGCTTGCGCCCGACGAACAGCACCAGCCAGTTCTCGCGAAAGCCACCCCAGAAATCGACGGGCGGCACATCGCGGTTCCCGGTCATCGGCCACCCGAGGTGGTTCACCCGGCGCTTGCGCAGGTCGTACCCCTTGCGCACGGTCTCGACGTCGCCGTCGCGGGTGAACAGGTATTCGAGGCCCTGCGCCGTGAAGCGCCAGTAGTCGATCGGGATCGGGTGGTAGCGGTACGCGAACAGCGTGCGATGGATCAGCAGGCCGCCGGGCTTGGTGATGCGAATGCACTCGCGCGCCGCGTCCCACGGTCGCTGCAGGTGCTCGAACACGTCGTACGAGGCCACGACGTCATACGTGTTGTCGGGGATCTCCGGGCAGTGACAGATATCGCCGACGACGACATGCTCGGCGCGCGGTTCGAGATCCATCGCGAGGTACTGGTACCCGGTGGCCACGTTCGCGCGCTCGCCCTTGCGTCCACCGACGTCGAGGTAGGTCGGAGTCCGGCCGCCGTGGCGCTCGAGATCCTTCGCGAGCAGCGCGGTGATCACCTCGAGGCTGTCGCCGAGCACCTCGATCTCCGGTGAGAACTGCGCGGGATCGAGGCGGGGGCTGAGCGCGCGCTCGAGCAGGCGGAACGTCGCGAGCCGTGCGCCCTGCGATCGCTTCGCGAGCCGCGACATCCAGGTGGTCGAGCGATCTGTCATCTACAACCCCCAGCGACGAAGCGTGTCGCGCGGCAGCCACTTCGCGATCCGGCGCAGCGGCGTGAACTTGGTGTCCTCGAAGAACTGCTTCGGGCGCAGGATCAGCTTGCGCAGCTTGCTCCGCCTCGACCGCGCCGGCGCGGTCACGCCCGCCTTCCAGCGCGACAGCCCGACGGCGACCTCCGGATCGCGCCCGTGCTTCACGAGCAAGCGCTCGATCACCTCGCGCACCGGTGGCGCCGGGACCTCGGTCGCCCACGTCGCTGGCAGTGGCGGCAAGCCCGCCGGTTCGGAGGCAGTGCTGCGCAGTGCCGGGTTCACGGCCCCACCACGATCGTGCGCGCGCATGTTGTCCTGCAGTAGCGCCTCGTTGCGCTCGCGCCGGCGCCAGTAGCGACGCGAGATCGGGCGCGCGTGCCACAGGTGCGCCGTGTACGGGCCGCCGAACAAATGCGGCAGCGAGTAGCGCGCGAGGTACGCGCGAAACCCCTTGTAGTTGATCGGGAACCGCGTGCGCTCGTCGACGTAGTAGTCGTCGGGTCGCGCGCCCTCGGGCCAGTACGACACCAGGCGGTGCAGGAGATCGAAGTCCTCGCACCCATGACCCTGATAGATCGGACGATTGCCGCCGAGCCGCAGGAAGTGGCCGCGCGTGACCACGACCGTGGAGGTGCTGATCGCGATGTTCTCGACCAGGTGATTCTCGCCGGCGAGGTACGACGCGAGGTACGGCGCGAGGTCGATCGGGCCGCCGCGCTCGAGCTGCTCGCTGCCGGCGCGCGAGACGTACAGACACGGGACCATCAGGAACGCGCAGGGATCGCGCGACTCAGCACACCAGCGTTCGAGCGCGGGGATGAAGTCGTCGTTGTTGACGAGATCGACGTCGTAGAACAGCAGGTGATCGCCGCGCGCCGCTTGCGCGCCGAGGTTGCGAGCGACACCGGGTGCGAACGGAGACAGCGGCGCCGGATCCTCGACGTAGGTCACCCGTGGTCGATCACACAGCGATCGGATCCGGCGCGCGTGGGTGGGCGAGCTCGCGCTATTCACCACCACGCACTCGACGTTCGCGAACGGTGCGAAGCGCGACAGGCACGGCCCCAGGCGATCGACGAGATACGAGGTCGCGGCCTCGGCTCGAATCGGAAGGATCACCGAGAGCATGCGAGGGACCATTTAGCACAGCCGGGCGACTCGGCGGCTCGGCGGCTCGGGAGGACTCGTGTAGTCGATCGCACAACGCTCGGATCCCTGTGGTAAAAGGCGGCGCTTCGTCCCTCCCAACCCTCACGAAACCGCTCGAACCGTCATACCCACGAGGCCACGTTGGTCCGATCACTAGAAGCCTCGCGAGGAGCCAGCCCGGAAGTGGGATGGGTTATGGTGGCTGTAGATGCGCGGTAATGGTCATCTGACCCCAGCCGAGGACCCGCGCCCGCGTCTCGGATGTCGCCACGCCCTGCTGCTGCAGGGACCGAACGGCCCGTTCTTCGCGCGCCTCGCGAAGGATCTGCGCCGCAGCGGCGCGACCACCACGAAGGTCAACTTCAACGTCGCCGATGCGCTGTTCTATCGCGGCTCCGGCGTGATCGCGTTCCGCGACGAGATGTCCGCGTGGCCCGAGCGGCTGCGCGAGATCCTGCTCGAGCGGAAGATCGACGCGGTGTTCCTGTTCGGCGATCAGCGCCCGATCCACCTCGCCGCCACCAAGCTCGCGCGCGAGCTCGGCATCGCGATCTGGGTGTTCGAGGAAGGCTACCTCCGGCCCAACTGGGTCACCGTCGAGCGCAACGGCGTCAACGGCAACTCCGAGCTGCCGCGCGATGCGGAGCACTATCGAACCCGTGCGCCGCTGCTGCCCGAGCCACCGCCCGCGACGCCGGTCGGGGACACGTTCTGGGCGCAAACGGGCTGGACGATCCTCGCCTCGATCGCGAAGACGTTCGGTTGGTTTCGCTACCCGCGGTACGTGCACCACCGCCGCACCGACGCGTTCTACGGCGCGTTCTGCTACACGCGCGGCGTGTTCCGCAAGCTGCGCTACCGGCTCGCCGAGAGCGGCGTCGTCGAGCGCGTGCTCGCGACCCACTCGGATCGCTACTTCGTCCTGCCGCTGCAGGTGTACTGCGACGCGCAGCTCCAGCACTCCGATTTTTCGTCGATCGAGGCGCTGATCGAGCGGGTCGTCGCCACGTTCGCCACGGCCGCGCCCGCCGACACGATGCTCGTGGTCAAGCACCACCCGCAGGACGTGCCGTTCCGCGACTACAAGAAGCTGCTCCGCACACTCGCCGTCCAGCATGGCCTGGGCGATCGCCTCGTCTACATCCACGACACCCATCTCCCGACGCTGCTCAAGCACGCGTGCGGGGTGGTCACGATGAACAGCACCGTCGGCCCGTCGGCGCTGTACCATCGCACGCCGGTCAAGGTGCTCGGCCGCGCCACCTACGACATCCCCGGGATGACGTCGCAGCAGGATCTGGCGAGCTTCTTCGTGAAGCCCGAGGGCGTCGATTCCGACCTGTTCGCCGCGTACTCGCGCTGGTTGCGGGTCGCGAACCAGGTCAACGGGAGCTTCTATCGTCGCATCGGGCACGACACCGCGTCGGGGCTGCCCGCGACGTTGTTCGATTCCGTCGGCGAGCGTGCGTCCGTGGGCGAGCCCTCCGACGATGCCGCGCCCGCGCTGATCGACCTGATCCACGATTCCGGCCGGCTGAGCAGCCACTGAATCGACCCGGGCGATCCGCCGGGGTAGGTTGCGCGAGTTGACCGACGACCACGAAAGCTCGAACGCCGAGCGCAAGCTCCGGTCCGGGATGGCGTGGAACCTCGTTCCCGTCGTCGTGCTCGGCGTGGTCGGTCTCGGGCTCAACTTCGCGATCGGACGCTGGTGGGGCACCGAAGCCCTCGGCGTGTTCAACCAGGTCACCACGGCCTACTTCGTGCTCGCGAGCATCGGGTCGATCGGGATCAACCTGTCGGTGCTGCGCGCGATCGCGCAGAAGCCGGAGGACTCCCGCGCGGTCGCCGCGATCGTGGTCGGGGCGATGATCCCCGCCACCGTGCTCGCCGCGATCGTCACCGTGCTGATGATCGCGGGGCGCCACACGATCGGGCACTGGCTCGACAGCCCCGTCGTGGCCGACGGCATCGTCTACGCCGCGCCCGGCCTCGCCTGCTTCGTCGTCAACAAGCTGCTGATCTCGATCGTCAACGGCCTCGGGCGCATGCGCGCCTTCGCGATCTACACGACGCTGCGCTACGCGATGATCGGCGTCTCGCTCGTGATCGCCGGCGCTCTCGACCTCGACGCGACCCACCTCCCGATCATCTGGACGATCACCGAGGGCACCCTGCTCGTCGCGCTCGTCCTCGAGGTCCTGCTGACCGTGAAGTTCTCGCGCGCCGGTAACTGGCGTCCGTGGGTCGTCGAGCACCTCCGGTTCGGTGTCCGCGGCGCGGGTGCGACGCTGCTGTTCGAGCTCAACTCGCGCCTCGATATCTGGATCCTCGGCGCGGCGATGTCGGACTCCGCGGTCGGCATCTACAGCATGGCCGCGAGCCTCGCCGAGGGAGTGTCCCAGCTCGCGACCGCACTCCAAGTGAACGTCAACCCGACGATGGCCGCCGACCTCGCCGCGAAGCGCACCGGCGACGTCGAGGCCCTGATCCGGCGATCGCGCCGCTGGTTCGTGCCCGGCATGGTGGGGGTCTGTGGCCTCGCCGCGGCGATGTTCCCGATCATGATCCCGTGGATCACCGGCGAGCCGGCCTTCGCGGCCGGGGCAGTCCCGTTCGCGGTGCTGATGCTCGGGCTCGCCGTGTCCTCGCCGTGGATGCCGTTCAACCAGATCCTGCTGATGGGCGGCAAGCCCGGGTGGCACACGATCTACATCCTGCTCTCCGTCGGCGCGAACATCGTGCTGAACCTCTTGCTGGTGCCGATCTACGGCCTGCTCGGTGCGGGAATCGCGACCGCGATCGCGTTCGTGTTCTCGTCGCTGCTGCTCAAGCGCGTCGCGCGCAGCCTCGTCGGCGTTCGCCTGTGATGGCCACGCGCTATTCCAGATACAGCTCCGCGGTGGCCTCGGTGGCCGTCGGATTCTCGGTATCGTTGAGACCGCCAACGACCAGAACAGCCCCCAGACGTCAGGCGAGCTCTCCGCAGGTGGTGCTGAGCGATCTGATCTAGCTGGCTGCCGCGTCTTCCGCACGCGCCGGAACCACCACCGGAGCGGCTCCACGACGGGCCTGCTCCAGCTCGGCCTTCAGGATCGCCATCTCGCGGACGAGCGTCGCGATCTGCCGCTGGTGGTCGACGAACTTCGTGTAGAAGTGCAGCGACACGAACATCAGGCTGACCAACCCGAGGTAGACGATCATGTCGACGCCCGCGGTGACGCCCATGTACTGCGCGATCGGGTCCATCTCCTCGGGGAAGATCACCATCACGCCGCCGAGGGCGAGCAGCACGAACAGCAGCATGATGTTCACCGGCAGCCGGTTGCGTCGGACGAAGCCGAGGTAACCGATCGCGGCGAGCGCGGCGAGGAAGATGAGGCGAGCGATCATCGACGGAACGCGTGGTCGAACATGATGCGGATCGCCTGTAGCGGGCTCTGGCCCTTCTGCTTCGAGTAGTCGGTGTAGCGGATCGTCACCGGCACCTCGACGAGGCGAGCGCCGCTCTTGCCGATCAGGCCGAGCAGCTCGGACGCGTGGGCCATGCGCTCCTGCTTCATGCGCAGCTTCGGCGCGAACGACGCGCGGAACGCGCGGAAGCCGCAGTGCGCGTCGGTCAGCTTCACGCCCGACATCCTGTTCGACATCGCGGTGGCTGCGCGAAGGAAGACTTTGCGACCACTGCTCGCACCTTCGACGCCACCGAGGTGGCGCGAACCGAGCGCGACATCCGCGTCATCGAGGGCGGCGACCATCGCCGGGAGATCTTCGACGCGATGCTGACCATCGGCATCGAAGGTGACGATGCGCTCGGCACCGCGACCGATCGCGAAGTCGATTCCGGTCTGCAGCGCAGCGCCCTGACCGAGGTTGACGACGTGGCGGAGCACGACCGCGCCGGCAGCAGCGGCATTGGTGGCGGTGTCATCGCGCGAACCGTCGTCGACC
Source organism: Deltaproteobacteria bacterium (assembly GCA_031385555.1). GTDB lineage: Bacteria > Myxococcota_A > Polyangia > Haliangiales > Haliangiaceae > JABFXX01. The sequence continues at coordinate 25,599 of JANNBP010000565.1, forward strand.
ACCGCGACCTTCCAGCCATCGGCAAGCACACCGCTGACCACGCTACCGATCATCGCCGCCTCGTTGTAGGCGGCGATCACCACCCAGGTGACCTGCCGATGATCCATGCGCCGCGGACACTACAAGCGGGAGTTGCAATTGGCAAGCGAGTGGCAATTCGCAAGCCGCCACGAAAACCTGACACCTACGCTAGCCGAGTGAGAACGCTGGCGATTTGAACGACTGCCAGGACTGAGGCGGAATGCCATAGAGATCGAGCAGCGCCGGTGCGACTTCGGTCACCTGGAGATCGTCGCGCAGCGCACGAACCTGACGGCCCTTGCTCCACAGCAGGAGCCAGCCTTCGTGGCGGTGCTGCGCGGTGCTCTGATCGTTCGTCGGGTGCTGCGAGACATGATCGGCGAACGGGAACTTCAGCTCCGGCCGCGCCACGTGCCGGATGAAGACGTCGTCGGTCTTGCCGTAGAGACCGCGCGGCATGAGGAACTCGCAGAACAGCTGGTTCTTCGAGCGCATCACGTCGAACAGCGGCTGGCCCTTGGTGACGTAGAACCCCTCGACGATCGGTTGCGCGCGCTCCGCTGCGGCAGCATCGGCGAACGTGACCGTGAGGTCCGGGTTCATCTGCGTGAGGACGCGGTAGTCCTTCAGCCCGACGAGATCGAAGAATTCGGTCTCGCGGATCAGGCGGACCACCGGGTTGTGGATGCCGGTGACCGGGTTGACCGGAGCCTGTCCGAGCGCCGTACCGATCGCGATCACGGTGTTGTCGTCGGCGAGCTCGATCAGATCGGCGAGCTGTTGGTCGGTGTACGTGAATGAATCTTCGATGCGACGGCTGAGCTTCCTTTCGTAGGCGTCGCGCTCGCCCGGCGTGGCGAAGAACCGCGCATCTGTCTCGCTCAGATCCTTCGGGAACCGCTCTGGCTCCGCAGCGCGCCAGTAGCGGTGCTGCATGTACGCGACGTGGTTCATGTGGATCGAGGCGAACCGTGGCCGGTACTTCTTGACCAGATGCTTGTACGCGTCGAACACGAGGTAGCTGAGCAGCATCGCGCGCTCGGGCTCGTGCGTCTTGCCCAGCACCATCTCGAGCGGGAGCTGACCGATCACGCGCGCGAGCGTGCGCAACCGGACGCCAGCGCGCGGGGTCTTCGCGAGCTGCACGAGACCTTCGAGCGCCTGGCGCGCCATGTTCTCCGAGTAGCCACGGCTCGAGGCGATGCAGAACTCCTGGAGGGCGCGCGCCTCCTCGGGAAAACACTCGGCGTCGTCGGCGAGGCTCTCCGGGATGTAGAACTGCGCGTTGCCTTGGTTGCGCGGCGGGTACGACAGCAAGCTCCCGCACACGCCGGTGGTAACGCCGTGCTTGTCGAGGACGTCCCAGATGCACTTGCCTGCGAGCGGGCTGGTGTCTTGGCCGAACGCGACGATGCCGTGCTCCTTCGCCGGGATGCCCGTGTACAGCGTGGGCCAGATCATCCACGGCATGATCTCGCGGAACGACCGCTCGTCCTTGAATTCCCAGCCGGGGATCGAGGTGGTGACGAACGCGCCCTCGGACTTCATGCGCGCGAACGTGGGTAGCTTCCCGGAGGCGATGAACTTGTCGAGGAAGTGGCGATCCGCCTCGTTGATCTCGATGAAGAGGAGAGAAATAGGCGCGGCCATACAGGTACCCGAGGCGCGTAACCTAACATGCACGGAGTCGTTCTACAGATTCCATGAACGTCGTGGACCGTGGTAACTAGCCTCGATCTCCACACGGCTGGATCGGCAAACACCATGAACGACAACGACTTGCGCACCGAGGCTCGTGTGTTCGGGCGCTACCTCGTGGGTGAGGCTCCGTCGGAGGTGCTGGTCGAGCGGTACTGCGCCGCCAATCACGCGATCGAGGAGGTGCAGGGGGACGACGAGATCGTCGCGTACGTGCGCCAGCACCCGTGGTCGGTGTCGCTGCTCGACGCTGCCGCCGGGCTCACCGCGGCGGGCTCGCTGCTGCGCAAGAAGCTGCTGGTGATGACCGCGATCGTCGAGACCACGCCGGAGCTGATCGAAAAGACCGAGCCACGTTCGGTCGGCTTGCCACAACTTGCCGTCCGGCTCGGCGTCGCCGGTGTACGGACGGCGTTCGAGGTCACCGTCGGGCTCGCCCTCTCCGCGATGGTGAAGCGCCGTGGCTGATGCGGACGTGATCGTCGTCGGCTCGGGCGCGAGCGCGGTCAACGCGGCAACGCCGCTGATCGAGGCCGGGCGTGCGGTGCGGATGCTCGACGTCGGCAACGAAGGCGGGCGCTATCCGATGCCGGAGGGGCCGTTCGACGAGGTGCGCCGCACCGATCCGGATCAGCACCGCTACCTGCTCGGCGATCAGTTCGAGGGGATTGGCTTTGGCGACACCGGAGTCAAGGCGCACCTGACCCCTCCGCGCCAGTGGATCGCCGAGGGCGCGGATCGGCTGCAGCCCGTCACCTCGAAGTCGTTCTTCCCGCTCCACTCACTCGCCGTCGGCGGGCTCGGTGGAGCGTGGGGGGCCGGCGCGCCGTGCTTCGTACAAGCCGATCTCACCGGGTTTCCGATCGCGTTCAGCGACCTCGCACCGCACTACGAAGCGGTCGCCTCGCGCATCGGCATCAACGGTGCGCGCGATGACCTGTGGCCGTTCCTCGGCGAGCTCCAGGCGTTGCAGCCTGCCGTCGAGACCGACCACAACGGCGCCACGCTGCTGAGCCGGTACGAGCGCAGTCGCGAGAAGGCGAATCGCCGGTCGCTGTACCTCGGTCGCCCGCGCCTCGCGATGCTCACCGAGCCGCTGCGCGGTCGGTCTGCGAATCATCTCTGGGACACCGACTTCTGGAGCGATGCCGGCCGCAGCGTGTATCGCCCGAGCTGGACCGTCGACGAGCTGGGCGCGTCGTCGCGGTTCGAGCTGATCACGCGCAAGCTGGTGACGTCGTTCGTCGAGCGCGACGGCTGGGTCGAGGTCACCGCGCGAGACGTCGACACCAACCAGGTCGAGACCCATCGCTGTCGCACGTTGGTGCTCGGCGCCGGCACGATGGGGTCCACCCGCGTCGCGCTGCGATCGCTCGGAGGCGGCCGCACGCCCCTCGTCTGCAACCCGCACACGTACATGCCGTTCCTGAACCTCAACCAGCTCGGCAAGCCGGTCGGCAAGGCGCGCCACAGCCTCGCGCAGGCGTGCATGGTCTACGCACCCGACGGCGTGGACCGGCCGTTCACCGTCGGTCACCTGTACTCGTATCGCTCGCTGTTGATGTTCCGCTTGATCAAGGACGCGCCGCTGCCGCACCGTGAGGGTCTCGAGATCCTGCGCCACCTGTCGCCGAACTTCGCCGTGATGATCCTGCAGCACGCCGATCGGCCGACGCCGGCGAAGTACTGCGAGCTCGTCGGTGACAAGTTCACCGTCGAGTACGCCTCGAGCGCGAGCGAGCTGGCAGCGAACCACGAGGTCGAGTCCGAGGTCGCGCGGTCGCTGTTGCGCCTGCGCTGCGTCAAGCTCAAGGCCCAGCACACGGGCCACGCGACGAGCACGCACTTTGCGGGCACGCTGCCGATGACCGATCGCGACGAGCCGCTCACCACCGACCGCGACGGCAAGCTGCGCGGCACGCGCGCGGTGTACGTGGTCGACGGGTCGGTGTTCCCCACACTGCCGAGCAAGGGCTTGACGTTCACGATGATGGCGAACGCGAACCGGATCGCGACCAAGATAGCGAGGGCCTGATGATCGTCCGCTCCACCATCCGCGCCGATCTCCAAGATCTATCGAAGCTGCACGCGGAGTCACTCCCCACGTCCCTGTTCACCGCGCTCGGCCACGACGCGCTCGTCCGGTTCTACGCCTACGTCGAAGCCTCGCCGTGCGAGACCGCGTGGACCGCCGCCGTCGATGGCAACGTCGCCGGTGTGTGCGTGCTGTCGTACGAGCCAGGAAGCGTGCTGCGCCGGTTCGTCAGCCACGCCCCGATCGCGTTCGCCCGCGAGCTCGGAGCCCTGGTGGTCCGCGACGCCGAGCTCCGCCAGCGGCTGGTCAAGAAGCTCCGCGAGCCGGCCGCCGAGGTGCATGCACCCGAGGTGACGCAGATTTTTACCGACCCGTCCCACCGGGGTCACGGCATCGGTGCCGCGCTGTTACGGGCCTGCGAGGCGAAGCTGCGCACAGCCCGGATATCCAGGTACTTCGTCCACACCGACAGAGATGATAATACCGCCACTATCCGGTTCTACCGACGAGAGGGTTTCCACTCGATCGGCGAGTCGCAGTCGTTCGGACGCGCTTTCCTGGTGATGCAAAAGGATCTCTAGATGCTGACCTCTCCCCGCTCTCGCGCCCGGTTCTATGCCCGCCACTCGAACTACCCGAAGATCGCGGCCGAAGCGCTGCGGGGCAGCATCCACGAGGGAGCCGAGGCGATTCCTGCGATGGAGCGCGAGCTCGCGGCGTTCCTCGGCGTCAAGCACGCGGTCGCGATGCCCCAGGCGCGCGTCGGCATCTACCTCACACTCAAGGCGCTGACGGCCAAGAAGAAGAAGGTCGTGCTCTCGCCGTACACGATCCACGACGTCATCAACATGGTGATCTGCGCCGGCGCCACGCCGGTGTTCGCCGACATCGATCGCAAGACGTGCAACATCGACACGGCCGAGGTCGCGCGGCTGATCGACGATCAGACGGGCGCGGTGTTCGTCACCCACCTGCACGGCCTCTCGTGCGACATCGAAGGTGTGCGCGATGTCTGCCGCGCGAAGGGCGTTCCTCTCGTCGAGGATTGCTGCCAGTCGCTCGGCGCCACCGTCAACGGCCAGCGGGTCGGCACGTTCGGCCACGCGGGCAGCTTCTCGTTCGGCATGGCGAAGAACGTCAACTGCCTGTACGGCGGAGCGGTCACCACCAACGACGACGCGTTCGCGGCGATGTTGCGCGACGAGATCAAGGACTTCCCGTACCAGACCGCCGAGCTGCTGCTCAAGCGCGCCGCGTTCTGCGTCACCGGCGACATCATGACCGCCGACGTGGTGTTCCCGCTCAGCACGTACTGGATCTTCCGGTTCGGCTATCTCAACCAGGTCGAGGCGCTCAACAAGCGCTGGCGTGGTGAAGACGCGCCGCAGATCAAGGAACAGATCCCGGAGAGCTATCTCCGCCGGATGACGCCGATGCAGGCGCGGCTGCTGATGCCGCAGTTCAAGGAGATCGATCGGCTCTCCCAGATCCGGGTCGGCTACGCGCGGATCTACGACGCGCTGTCGAAGATCCCCGACATCATCACGCCGCCGCTCCGCGAGGACGGCTCGCATGGCTACCTCAACTATGCGATCCAGGTTCCGGACCGCCACGCGCTGCTCCGCCACCTGATGCAGCGCGGCCGCGATCTCACCGTGCAGCACATGGGTAACACCGCCGACTACGCCTGCTACGCGCGCTGGCATCGCGACTGCCCGAACGCTCGCGCGACCGGCACGTCGGTGCTGCTCCTGCCGTCCTATCCGGGATATGGCGAAGTCGAGGTCGCGAAGAACGTGGAGGCGATCGAGAGCTACTTCGCGACCGCCTCGAAGACGATGAAAGCAGCAGCCTGATGTGCGGCATCTTCGGCGTCGTCGCGAACGGTGAGTCCGAGAAAGCCGAGGAGCTCAACGCCGAGTTGTTCAAGCTCTCCGAGTCGCGCGGCAAGGAGGCGTCGGGCCTCGCAGGCATCGCGGGCAACGAGATCCGCGTCCTCAAGTCGCCGGTGCCGTCGAAGCAGCTGATGAGGACGCCGGCCTACGCCAGCTACGTGCGCGATGTCGTGCGTGTGCCGCGCGTCGCCACGATCGGTCACTCGCGCCTGGTCACCAACGGTTCGCAGGCCCTACACGCGAACAATCAGCCGGTCTCCGTCGGCGGTGCGGTCGGTGTGCACAACGGCATCATCGTCAACGAGCAGGCGCTGTCGAAGAAGTACGCGCTCGACTGCACGAGCGACCTCGACACCGAGGTGCTGTTCGGCCTGATCCGGAAGCAAACCTCGCTGGTCGGCGGATTGCGCACGGCGTACTCGGAGATCCAGGGCGTCGCGACCGTCGCGATGTTCGCGACCGAGCTCGATCAGCTCGCGCTCGCCACCAACAGCGGCTCCGTCTACTACGCGCGGCGCGGCAACCTGTTCGCGTTCGCCTCCGAGCGCTACATCCTCGATACCGCGCTCGCGCGGTGCGATCTCGAGCCCGGATCGATCCAGCTGGTTGCCGGCCAGGGGCTCCTCGTCGATCTGACCACCGTCGAGCTCCAGCGCTTCGAGCTCGCGGGGAGCGAGCAGGTGACCGAGCGAAACGGCGTGCACCGCACGGTCAAGATCGAGGCACCGGTCCAGCAGACCACCACGTCGACCCTCGCCGGTGTCCGCGACCTCCGCGAGCCCGCGTGGTTCACCGAGGCGAACGAGAAGAACCGCGAGCGCGTCTCGAAGCTGCGCCGCTGCGTGCGCTGCATCCAGCCCGAGTCGGTGCCGTTCGTCGGCCTCGATGCCGAGGGCGTCTGCGTCGACTGTCGCCACTTCAACCCGATCGCGCCGAAGGGGCGTGCCGCTCTCGAAGCCGAGCTCGCGCGCCGCGATCCGAAGAAGGTGCTGGTCCCGCTCTCCGGCGGTCGCGACTCCTGCTACCTGCTGCACTACCTGGTGACGGAGCTCGGGATCCGTCCGATCGCGTACACGTACGACTGGGGCATGGTGACCGACCTCGCCCGTCGTAACTGCTCGCGGATGTGCAGCCAGCTCGGCGTCGAGCACATCATCGTCAGCGCCGACATCCCGCAGAAGCGCGAGTACGTCCGCAGGAACGTCGAGGCGTGGCTGAAGAAGCCCGACCTCGGCGTCATCCCGCTCTTCATGGCGGGCGACAAGCAGTACTTCTACTACGCGGAGCAGGTGCAGAAGCGCACCGGGATGTCGTGGCAGATCTGGGGCAACAACGGCCTCGAGCGCAGCGACTTCAAGACCGGCTTCTGCGGCTTCGATCGCGCGGGCTACAAGGACAACTCGCTCATCCGCATGGGCGCGTGGCACAACGCGCAGATCCTCGCGTACTACGCGAAGGCGTACGCCACGAACCGCGGCTACATCAACGCGTCGATCCCCGACACGCTGTTCTCGTACTTCTACTACTACGTGAAGAAGCTCGATTACCTCGACTTCTTCAACTACATCCCGTGGGACGAGAACACGGTGGTGTCTACGATCATCGACAAGTACGGCTGGGAGGTCGCGACCGACACCAAGTCGACGTGGCGGATCGGCGACGGCACCGCCTCGTTCTACAACTTCATCTACTGGACCATCGCCGGCTTCACGGAGTCCGACACGTTCCGCGCCGGTCAGGTCCGCAACGGCATGCGGACGCGCGAGGACGCGCTGCGCGTCGTCGAAGAAGAGAACAAGCCGCGCTGGGCCTCGCTCGACTGGTACTTCCGGACGATCGGCGTCAGCCACGAGAAGGCCGTGCGCACGATCCTCGCGCAGCCGAAACAGTTCTGATCGACGTCGCTCGTGATGCAGGCGTTGCCGAGGTCGATCGTCGTCTGGATGGCTCCGGCGACCGGAGAACGCGCGCGGTCCCCGAGCGTCCGGAGTCCAAAGACTGATAAGACTCCCCGGTCGTGAGTCAGCTGATCCTGTTCGCCGCGCTGCACGTGCTCGGCGTCGCCATCTGCATGGCGGTGGGGCCGTGGCAGCGGATCTGGCTGTGCAACGCTCTCGGGTTCGCGGTCGGGCTCGCCGGCATGGTGTTCGTGTATCTGGGCGTGCTGCTCGTCGGGGTTTCCCACGTCGGCGTCACGATCGCGCTGTACGCCGCGTTGCTCGGCACCTGCGTCTACTCGACGGTGAAACGGCAGCGCTGGAATCGATCCACGATCCAAGCAGCGCTCGTCGGTGCGCTCGGGTTTGCGACGCTCTGCTTCCCGTTCTGCAACTGGAACTTCTCGTCGTTCAGCTACGACTCGCACATGTTCGTGATGTACGGGCGCGCGATCGGCGCCGACGGGCAGCTGACGCTCGACATGCTCCAGCAACTCGACAAGTGGGGGATGTTCCAGGTGGTCGCGCACGCGATGTGCGCGTTCGTCAAGCAGGACTACTTGTATGGCCTGGCGCCGGCCTTCGCGGTGTCGATGCTCGCCACGTTCGTCGTGACGCTCGGTGAAGCCCTCGCCGAGATGCGGGTCGAGAAGCGTCACCGCGTGCTGTGGGTGTGCCTCGTGGTCGCCGTCCTGCTCGCCATTCCGTTGTTCCGGTTTCACGTCATCTACATCCACAGCAACATGGGGTCGGCCGGCTACCTGTTGTTCTTCGTCGCGCTGTTCTGGTTGGCGGAGGTCAAGAACGATCCGTCCTACCTCCCGCTCGCGTTCCTGTCGCTCTTGTCGTTCACGGTGCTTCGCGTCGAAGCGTCCCCGTACTCGATCGCGTTCCTCGTGGTGACCGTGCTCGATAGCCGGCTTCCTCGGCAGATCCTGCTGCGCTGGTATGCCGTCTACACCGGCTTCCTCGTCGCGTGGTTCGGGTTGCTCGCACTCAACGTGCCCGCGGACTCGGTGTACCTGACGCCGACGAAGTGCCTGCTGTTCGCGACGGGCTTCGCGATGCTGTTCGCGTACTGGCTGCTCAAGGATCGCCCGGTGATCCGCTTGGTCACGCGGCATCTGATCTCGCTCACCCTCCTCGCGTGCGTGCTCGGGATCATCGCGGCGGGGGTGACCCACGGCGACAACATGCGCGAGTCTGCATCGATCTGGCTCGGCGATCTGTGGCGCTCCCCGTGGTGGGCGTCGATCTGGAAGCTCGTGGCGATCCTGACCGTGGTCGGGCTGTTCGTGCCGGCGCCACCGATGTGTCAGCGCTTCGTGCTCAGCGTGTGGCTGTTCTTCGGGCTGACCTTGATCATTTCCTCGACGGGAACCGCCTTCGGACCGGACATCGATGGCTCGTTGATCCGGATGACCATCCACATCCTACCGGTCGTGCTGTTCTACGGAGCGCTCAAGTTCGCGCCACTCTTGTCCGCCGAGCGCGCCCGATAGACGCGCTCGGGCACGATGTAGAACGTGCTGTCGTCGGTCGTCGACACGAACACGTAGGTCTGGACATCGCTCTCGGGGAACACGAACAGCGCGCGCTTCTCGAGCTTGGTCTTGCGAGGCGCCGCCTTCGCGAGATCGCTCCACGCCTCGGCGCGTACCGACCGGATCGACGCCTGGGTGACACGGGCGTGCGAGACGTGCTCGAGGTTCCAGCGATAGGCCTCGAAGCGCGGCTCGATCAACAGCTCGCGGCCGCGCAGCTCGCGCTCGATCAAGTAGAACGACGCGAGGTTGGTGGAGATCGCAGCGCTCCTGTTGCGAGAGGCCTGCTGGTAGAGGTTCTTCGTCCAGTACACGAAGTGACGAATATCCGGCAGCGCCGTCTTCTTCTGCACGACGATGCGACCCTGGTCGAGGATCAGGAGCACGCCGATCAGCACGACGACCCACCCGAGCAAGCGCGTACGCGGTGCCTGCTGGATCCAGTGAAGAGCGCGCATCACTTCTCCTCGGCGATGACGAACAGCTCGGCGGACCAGTACTGCGTGTGGACGAGCTTCTTCTTGCGATGGCTCGCGTTGGTCAGGCGACCGAGCGATTCGAGCAGCACGCGGTATCGGTTTGCGGGCGGCGTGAAGACCATCGTCGCGCGTTTCGTCGCATCGGGAGCTGTCGTCTCCGACGCTCCCCGGATGTAGACGTACGGCGGCTTCGGCGGCGGCGCCCCCTCGCGGAACAGCCCCTCGCGCCCCAGCAACACCGGTCCCATGCGCCCCGAGAAGAACGGCGAGAGTCTGATCGGATAGTCGGGATACAGCTGGTCGGCGCGCTCGAGTGCGGCGATGAAGGCACGGACGTCCCGCGACCGGTAGATCGCACCGCTCAGCGGCAACGCACCCTTGCACTCGTAGACGCCGACCAGCAACAGCGACGCGACGAGCGCCAGGCCGGTGTACGCGCGTGGACTGCGCGTGCGCCAGCGCTGGATCAGGAGGCTCACACAGACGGCAGACATCACGATCGCCGGCAGGACCACGATGGCGTAGTAGCGCCCTTGGATCGGCGGCGGCACGTACTCGGACATGTTCGTCGAGCCGATCGTCATGTAGATCACCGGGAACCAGAACAGCGCCATGAGACCTGCGTCTCGCGCGCGCGTGAAGCCGAACGCGACGGTCCCCGCGAGCAACAGCCACATGCTCACCGGCATCCACCGCGTCACCTGGTCGCTGGCAAACGCGAAGCGTGCAAACGGCGTCTCGCCATCTTCGAGCATGGTCTGGCGCAGCTCACCCGCGGCATCCTTCAAGTACGTCAGGCGGTTGATCCATTCGCCGGTCACCACGCGCAAGACCACGAGCTCGAGCGCGAACACGACCGCCAGGCCGAGCGCGAACAGGGCGCCGTTCTGGACCCAGACCAGGCTCTTCAGGCTCGGGCCCGCCGCCATGATCATGATCGCTGCAGGGACGGTCAGGATGATCGCGGACTCCTTGCACCAGTAACAGAGTCCGATCATCGCGCCGGCGAGGAAATAGCCGAGCGCGCGGCGCGTGCTCCACGACAGCAAGCCACTCCCCAGATCCGCAGACCGGCGAGTCGCGACCAACGCGATCATCGCCAGCCCGAAACAACACGTGGCCGAGTTGTCGGGCAGCACGGCGCCGGCGTAGCCGTAGAACAGCGGATTGATCGCGACCAGCGCAGCGGCGATCAGGCCGGCCCGCTCGTCGAGCACCAGGCGCGCGAGCACGTACGCGATCGGAACGAGGAAAAGGTGGTAGACGACGTGAAACCACACCAGTGCGGAGAGACTGCCGGTGAGCCAGTAGACGAAGGCGCCTGGAAGCGTGACTCCGATCCGGGTGTTGCCGAACCCGGGAGCCATATGGCCGTCCTTGGCAATGCTGACGCAGGCGTCGATGTACTGGATGTCGTCGCTGGCGTAGAACCCGGTGAAGTAAAGGGCATCGAGTGCGAGCGCGAGCAGCACCAACCCGAAAAGGATCCGCACGCTCCTTCGGTCGAGGTGACGACGCAACCAACCAAGCACGCCCGCAATCTAGTGGAAGGATCTGCGCGGGTCTAGCGCGAGACAAGCTCGTCGGTGGAGTACAACTGTGGTGGGTATGGTTGATGTGCCGCTGATCTCGGACCTCGCGAGCGTCGAGGCCGCATACCGCCACGCGATCGGGGCCGGCGAGCTGCTGATCTACGTCCATCCCCACGGCGCCCACCTCGCCGGTGAGCTGCGCCAGCTGGCGCGCTACTTCGAGATCGGCGCGGCGGTGAGCGCGTCCGCCGGGATCGGGATTTACGGGCGTGCACGCGCGGTACCCGCCGAGGTTGCCGACGCCGAGATCACGAACCTCCTCGAGCAGGTGGTGCTGGTGGTTCGCACGGCGCAGCAGCAGGCGGTCCGCCAGCTACACGCCGCGCAGGAGTCGCTCAAGGCTCGCACCGTCGAGGTCTACGAGGCCGATCGCCGGAGCACGCTCTCGCAGGGGCGCAAGGAAGCGCTCGAGCGCAGGCTGCAACTCGCGATGCAGCAACCCGACAAGGTGAAGCAGACGCTGTCGTTCCGGCTCGGTCACGCGTTGATCCACCACACCAAGTCGGTGAAGGGCATGCTCGAGCTGCCGAAGGTCCTGTGGAGGCTGCGGAAGGACGCGAGTGTGCGTCGCGAAACCGAGGCGAAGCTGGAGTCGAAGCCGATCAAGCCGCGGGCGCAGCGCGTGGTGCCACCCGCGAGACAGTTCGCACCGCCGTTCGAGATCGCGACCGCTGCGGACGTGAAGCGCCTGCGGGTCGCCGGCATCTTCGACGAGTTCTCGGCGGCCGCGTTCGGCCCCGACTGCGACCTGATCTCGTTGCGCTCCGAGAGCTGGCAGGCCCAGCTCGCGGAGCATCCGCCGCATCTGCTGTTTGTCGAGTCGGCGTGGCAAGGCGCCGGAGGCACCTGGGAGAAGAAGATCAACCACTGCGCGACCGAGCTGCGCGACCTCCTGAAGGTCTGCAACGATCTCGGCATTCCGACGGCGTTCTGGAACAAGGAAGATCCCGTCCACTTCGGGACGTTCCTCAACACGGCGACGCTGTTCGACGCGGTGTTCACCACGGACTTCGACTGCATCCACCGCTATCGCGAGCTCCTCGGCCACGATCGCGTCTACGTGCTGCCGTTCGCCTGCCAGCCGCGCCAGCACAACCCGATCGAGAAGTTCGAGCGCAAGGATGCTGCGTGCTTCGCCGGTGCGTACTACGTGCGGTATCCCGAGCGGCAACGCGACTTCCAGCGGATCCTGTTCAAGCTGCTCGAGCGCGGCCCGGTCGAGATCTTCGATCGCAACCACGGCAAGACCGACCTCGACTATCAGTTCCCGCTGTCCTATCGCGAGTACATCGTCGGGAACCTCCCGTTCTCCGAGATCGACCGCGCGTACAAGGGCTACCGGTACGCGGTCAACATCAACACGATCAAGACGTCGCAGACGATGTTCGCGCGCCGCGTGTTCGAGCTCCTCGCCTCGAACACGCTGACGGTCAGCAACTACGCGAAGGGCATCCGCGTGCTGTTCGGCGATCTCGTCGTCGCCACCGACGATCCCGAGGAGCTCGGAGCCGCCTTGGCCGTCCTGGATCGCGAGGAGGTCGCGCGCGTGCGCCGGCTCGCCGGGCTGCGCAAGGTGCTGGCCGAGCACACCTATCAGGATCGCCTCGCGTACGTCGCGACCAAGCTGTTCGAGGGCGTCCCACCTCCTCGCCTGACGCCGATGATCACGGTGGTCGGAGCCGCGCCGACCGACGACGCGCGCGCGCGCCTCGAGGCTGCCTTCGCGCGCCAGAGCTATCCGCACAAGCAGCTCGTCGTCGTGACCGACGAGGAGCCGGATCCCGCGGCGGTCGAGGGCGACTATCTCGCGCGGTTCGCCGACGGTGATCACTACGGGGAGCGCTACCTCCAGGATCTCGCGCTCGCGACCCGGTACTACGACGGCCCCGTGATCGGGATCGGGAGCGGGACGGCGGCGTTTCACACCGGCCAGACCGTGTCGTCCTCCGCGGCCATCGTGCATCGCGATCTCCTCCGCGATACCCCGCTCGGTGCGTTCGCTCGCGAACCGCGCACGTTCTACGACGCACTCGCGATCGACTCCGTCGACGAGCCCCCCGGCCTTAACGCCGGCGTCTCGTTCGCCAGCGTGCTCGCTCACTCGGCGCGTATCGAGGCCGCTGTCGCCGATGTCGAGCTTCGCGTGATGGGACCAGCGGAGCTGGCAACCTTGTTCGGGAAGTCCGGCGTCCGGACGAAGCTCGTGATCACCCACAGTGCGGACGGGATGACGATCGACTCGGACCTCGAGGACGCCGAGCGCCAGTACGTCTACCAGCGCAACGAATCTCCGGTGTCGGCCTTCGACTTCGCGCAGATGGCGAGGTTCCACCTCGAGGTCACCGCCGGGCTGCGCTTGCAGGCGGTGTTCTTGTTCTTCGACCAGGACAAGCAACGGATCGGCGACGTCATCCGGACCGCCGCAGTGAATCACGAGGCCGACGTTCCCACCGGAGCGGTCTACGTGCGGTTCGGAGTCCTCGTCGTAGGTCCGGGTTCGGCCACGGTGCGCCGCCTCGTGCTCGGCCATGTCTCGACCGACGAACCGACGCGGATCATCGGCCGCTCGCGAATCCTGGTCGTCACCAACGGCTATCCGTCGGCCGAGTCGCTCTACCGCAACGGCTTCGTGCACCGACGTGTGCTCGACTACCGCAGCGCCGGTGTTGACGTCGACGTCTACTGCCATCGCCCGCGCGACCGGATCAGCTATCACGAGTTCGAGGGCGCCGACGTCGTCAGCGGCCGCATCGAGGTGCTGCGCCGGATGCTCGCGTCCAATCCGTACGAGGCGGTGCTGGTGCATTTCCTCGACGACGCGATGTGGCGCGAGCTGCAGCCCCGACTCGACACGCTTCGGGTCTACGTCTGGATCCACGGCGCCGAGGTCCAGCCGTGGCACCGCCGCGCGTTCAACTACACGACCGCAGAAGAGCTCGAGAGTGCGAAGACGGCGAGTGACGCGCGGGGTGAGCTCTGGCATCGCGTCCTGCGTGAGCCTTCGCCCAACCTCCATCTGATCACCGTGTCGCGCACGCTCGCGAACGAGATCGAAGCGGACTACGGCGTCTCGCTTACCCCGGCACAGCACTCGGTGATCCACAACGTGATCGATACCGAGCTGTTCCGCTACGAGCCGAAGCCGACCTCGCAGCGCACGAAGATCCTTTCGATCCGCCCGTTCGCCTCGCGCACCTACGCGAACGATCTCACGGTCGGCGCGATCCTCGAGCTCGCGAACCGCCCGTGGTTCGACGAGCTCGATGTCCACATCATCGGCGACGGCCCCCTGTTCGACGACACGGTGGCGCCCCTGCGAGGCTTCTCGAACGTGGTCCTCGAGCGGCGGTTCGTTCGCCAGGACGAGATCGCCGCGATCCACCGCCGCCACGGCATCTTCCTGTGCCCGACGCGGATGGACTCGCAGGGCGTCTCGCGCGACGAGGCAATGGCCTCGGGGCTGGTCCCGGTGACCAGCCGGATCTCGGCGGTCCCCGAGTTCGTCGACGACAGCTGCGCGTTCCTCGCGCCGCCCGAGGATGCGCTTGCCCTCGCCGCAGCGATCGAGACGCTCTATCTGGATCCAGCCCGCTTCGAGCGCATGTCGGAGGCCGCGGCCGAAAGGGTCCGGCGCGACCGCAGTGCCGCGCAGACCTCCGCCCGCGAGCTCGCGCTATTCACGCATCGTAGTTGACGCGAGCTCGGCGCCTCGTGTTACCCGATAGTCGATGTCTGGAGCGCCGTCCCTCGATGTCGCCCACCTAGCGGAGGCGATTCGCTGGTGGATGTGGGTCGCCGTCGCGCTGCTCCTGGTGATCGCTCGCTTTCTCCCCGTGTCCCTCCCACGACGAGGCGTCGCCGTGATCGCCTGCGCCTCGCTGGTCATCGCCGCGCTCGGGCTCACCGCGATCGTGCGCACGCTGGGCGAGC
>JANNBP010000478.1:0-2047 GCA_031385555.1 Deltaproteobacteria bacterium
GTGATCCGGCTGTCGATGGAGCAGCTGCTGGTCCCCGATGTCGTGCGTGGTCGCGTGGCGGCGGTGCAGAACGTGTTCATCGGCATGTCGAACGAGCTCGGCGCCGCGGAGTCGGGTGTCGCCGCGCACTTCCTCGGTACCGAGCCGGCGATCGTGGCGGGTGGGTTGGCCGCGATCGGCGTGGTGTTCGTCGTCGGGCTGCGCTGGCCGGCGTTGGTGCGGATGCCGCCGCTCGCCGAGCTGCGCGAGCTCGAGCGTTGAGCGCTATGGTGCGCGCCATGAAGTGGACGGTCCTCCTGGTGGCGTGTGGCTCGGCGGATGCGCCTGCGGAGCTCGCACCCGTACCGCGGTTCGATCTCGGCTCGTGCTCGCTCGAGGTCACCAGCAACGTGATCGCGTCGACGACGCCGCCGTCGACGTTCACCGAGCTCGCACCCGGGGGCGACGCCGCCGCGCAGCTGTCCTACTGGGGCGACAAGCTCGGAACGAAGGAAGGCCTCGTGATCCGCTGCGCCGGCGCGAAGACCTCGGTGACGTTCACCGCCCGCGAGCAGTCGCGAGCCTCGCTACCGCCCGGCCCGAACAAGTACGCGATCTCTCCTGTCGATCGCATCGTCGAGGTCGCCGGCCGACTGGAGCAGGCCCGGTTCTCGATGACCGACGGCACGTTCGAGATCACCGCGCTCGACGACACCCACGTCGCCGGGACGTTCGAGCTCCGCACCGTGTTCAGCCACGAGCGGTCGCGCGTCTCGGGCAAGGTGAAGGGGCGGTTCGACTTCAAGTGCCCGCGCCCTCGCTGTCAGCGCTGACCCTTGAGCTGGCCGAGGGCGGTCGCGAGCTGGGTGGTGCCGGCGTTGGTCGCGATGCTGCTCGCCGAGCTGCGAGACGATCAGAGCTGACCGCGAAACTGCGAGCCTTTGCTAGTTCGAGCGGTTAGTCACTGAGAAAGTCGCAACACCAAACCTTCGTTTGAGATGTACAGACTCTCTGGCTTGGACCGGAGACCGCAGCCCCACCGGAGATGCTCCAGGTTGCTCCCAACACGATGGGGTTGTTCCCCAACGTGAAGCCGATGCAATCGAGGAGTTGCGATGTATTCGATGGTTGCCCGGCGTTTGGACCTGTAAGTGCCGCTCCCTGAAAGACCCCCGTTCCCGATATCACCCAGTTGTCGGCATCGGGGATCGTGACACCTCGCCTGCTCGACGTGACCATCTCCTGAGTCGAGCACATGTGCGCGGTCGTCGAGTTGCCGCAGGCAGCCCTGCACTTGGTATCTGCCCCTAAAAAACCACCGAGATCACCCGTGAACGCCTGAGCGGTTTCGCCACAAAAACCAGTTGCCCGCGTACGACTCTCAACCTTGTTGAGGCGGGTTGTGAGGTCGTTGAGCCGTGCTTCAGCCGTCGTTGCTCCTGATGTGATCTGTGTTGCTGGAATGTCGCCGCTAACCGCATCCGAGACATCCGAGCGCTCCGCCTGAGTCGCGAATGGCACCGATCCCACGCGTGGCCGCGATGAGAGTGCCGGGGGAATCAAGATCGCGTTCGCGGTTCCTGGATCGACCGTCAACTGGACGAACACGTTCGCGGCGGTCTTGAAGTCGTCGTCGCATCCGCTGGTGTTGATCGTGAACTGGCCGTTGATCGGGTTGCTGTTGGCCATGAAAGGTCCGCACACAGAGAGCCCGTTCGTCGCCGCCGAGAAGAACTCCACCTGGACGGCGTGCGCTCCGGTCAGAGCGCCCGCCCCGTTCAGGAGTTGACCCGAATAGAACAGACGGTTCGCTGCGACTGGAACTGTCGCCCGCGCTGTCCCCGCCTGGTACGCGACGCTAGCCAGCGCGCCACCGAGGAGACCCGTACACGCGATCAATAGACCCTGCTTGCTCACTAAAGACCTCCGGTCGCACACACCGTGCCGTTCGAGTTGCATGCCGCTTGCGCGTGAACCCTGACGACGCCGAAACTCGCCAACGCGAATACGTAGCGGCCTCGAACCCAGAAGTCAGGCTGGGTTTGGCGGGGAGCGCGGGGATCACACT
>JANNBP010000577.1:0-8763 GCA_031385555.1 Deltaproteobacteria bacterium
CGAGTCCGAGAGCCCGCGCAGTCAGACGCGGTTGCTTCGCGAAGCCCACGCGATGGCCAAGCTGTCACATCCGAACGTGTTGCCGATCTACGACGTCGGCACGTTTCGCGGCCGCGTGTTCCTCGCGATCGAGCTCGTCGAAGGAGCCACGCTCGAGGAGTGGCTACAGGCGAAGCGCACCACGCGCCAGATCCTCGCCGCGTTCCTCGGAGCGGGCCGCGGACTGGCGGCCGCGCACTCGGCGGAGCTCGTCCATCGCGACTTCAAGCCGAGCAACGTGCTGGTGGGCAACGACGGTCGCGTGCGCGTGATGGACTTCGGGCTCGCGCGCGCGGATCGCGATAGCAACGAGGGCGAGCTCGGGCCCCAGAAGAACCTACTCGACGATCAGCTGACCGTGGACGGTTCGGTGATGGGGACGCTCGCGTACATGGCGCCGGAGCAGCGGCGCGCGGTGTCGGCAGATGATCGCTCGGATCAGTTCTCGTTCTGTCTCGCGCTGTATGAAGCGCTCTACGGCGAGTCGCCGTTTGCCGGCACCGGCGAGGCGAGGTGGGCCGCCGTCGATCGTGGCGAGATCCGCGAGCCGAAGAAGGGCACCACGGTGCCGGCGTACCTGCGGCGCGCCGTGGTGCGCGGTCTCGCGGTCGATCCCGAGCAGCGTCATTCATCGATGGATGCACTGATCATCGCGCTGCGCTCGGATCCGGCGGCGGCGCGACGACGGCTGCTGCTCCCCGCGATCGCGGCGCTCGTCGCGGTCGCGCTGGTGCTCGCCGTGCTGGCGCTGCGGCAGGAGCGAGCGGTGACGCCGTGTCGAGGCTCCGAGGACAAGCTCGCCGGGATCTGGGACGACGGAGTCCGGAGCAGGCTCGCTCGCGCTTCGCGACCCTCGACAAGCGGTTCTCGACGGACGCCTGGACGCGCACGCGCGGGATCGTCGACGACTACGCGACGCGCTGGACGGGCATGCGGCAGGACGTCTGCGAAGCGACGCGCGTGCGAGCGGAACAATCCGAAGTCGTGATGACGCTGCGGATGCGCTGCTTGGATCGTCGGCTCGATCGCCTGCGTGCTCTCGTCACCGCCCTTGGCTCGGCGGATGCGGACGCCTCGCTGCGCTCCGCCGATGCAGCGCGATCGCTCGAGCGGCTAGAGGATTGCGCCGACGTCGAGGCCCTCGAGAAGCGCATCAAGCCGCCCGACGGTGAGCGCGCGGCGCGGGTCGAGGTGTTGCGTGCAAGGCTCTCCGAGCTGCAGGTGTTGTTCGATCTCGGCAAGTATGACGCGAAGGATCGCACCGCCGTGCTCGCGATGGATGCGACAGCGCTCGGCTACCGGGCGCTCGAAGCCGAGGTCTACGAGCTGTACGCGCAATACCTGCGGCAAGGCGGCCAGCAGAACGACGAGCCGGCGTGGATCACCGCGTTTCATGCGGCAGAAGTCGCGCACGACGATCGCCGCAAGGCACGGCTCGCCCTCCGCCTCGCCCACGCGAATTCGTTCGGCAAGCTCGACTTCAAGCGCGCCGCAGAGTGGCTCGATCTCGGGAGCGCGATCATCGAATCGCTCGGCGGTGATGCCGAGCTCGACGGACTGCTGCTCCACGAGCGCGGCAACGTCTACATCCGGCAGGGTCGCTACGCCGACGCGCTGCCCTGGTACCGCAAGGCGCTTGCCGTCCGCGAGAAGCTCGGCGATCAGTGGCCGGTGATGGAGACGCTCCACAACATCGGCATCGCCGAGAAGGAGAGCGGCAGCGTCGACAAGGCGCTCGAGGCGATGACAAAGGCCACGCGGATCGTCGAGCAGATGCTCGGTCCGTCGCACCCCGAGCTCGTCGAGGAGCTCGAGAACCTCAGCTGGGTGCAGATCGCGGCGAGCAAGAAGGCCGAGGGACTCGTGTCCTCGCAACGTGCCTTGAAGCTCGCGCTCGACGTGCTCGGTCCGACGAATCCGCGCACCGGCGTGGCGATGCTCTACGTCGGCTCCGCGCTCAACGTCAACGGCAAGTTCGTCGAGGGGGCCGAGTACGCGCATCGCGCCACCGAGCTCGCGCTCGATGTCGAGCGGCGGCTCGATGCGCACACCGTCGAGGGTAAGGCGCTCGGTGGGCTCGGCAAGCATCGCGAAGCACTCGCCACGCTGGAGATCGGGCTCGCACGCGCGGAGACAGATCTCGGTCGCGAGAACCCTGCGCTGTCGCGCGTGCTCGTGGAGATCGGTAATCAACGCACCAAGCTCGGTGACCTCGCCGCCGCGATCCCGCCGCTCGAACGAGCGCTGATGTTGCGCAAGGACAGCAACGCCGAGGGCCGTGCCGAGGTCGCGTTCCTGCTCGCGGTCGCGCTCTACAGCCAAGATCGGCCGCGAGCACTCACGCTAGCTCGTCAGTCGCGGGAAACCTTCGCGGGGCTCGCGCACCACGAGACCGAGCTCGTCGAGATCGACAAGTGGCTCGCTGCACGCCGGTAGCCCGCGGACCGCCAATCACTGCCGCCGCGGACGTTAACGCACTCGGTCATCTGTTCGAGCTCGATCTCCAGCGAGCTCCACGCCGCGAGCAACCAGCCCGCAGTTGCAAGCCCCGCGGCCAGACACGCTGCGCATGCCCGGTAGGACGGTGAGGCTTCGACTGTCGCTCGAGAAGATCAGGGTGTTCGGCACCGCTTCCAGCGCAGTCGAGTTGCGTGCTTTGCGAGGTGCGATAAGGAAAGGTCCTCGCTGCGCTCGAGCATTGCGAGAATCGTGGTGGCCACCTTCGAGTCGCAGAAGAAGCGTCGCATCGCGAACAATTTGGTCGCGAGGAGGCTTCGAGAATGGTCCTGAGACGCGCGGAAACTCGTCAAATCATCGAACGGTTCGTACGGGGACATAGCCCGATCGACTGGAATCAGGATGCCGAGGACGCCACCAGCCGACGAGTCTCGATTGGTGGACGACCATAGTTGCGACTGGTCAATGGCCTGTCGAGCGCGCTCGCGGATCTGCCAATCAGGATCGTGCGTGAGCGCTTCGAGCGTGGGGAGGACCTCCGGGAGGTCGAGTGGGAACCGCATGGCGAGGGCCAGTACGTGTGCCGCCCATAGTCGTTCCGTTGCATTGCTGCTGTGCAGGCTCTCCGCGATCGGTTTCAACTCGGCCTCCCCGCCTGTTGCGAGCGCACAAGTGAGTGCGTTTACCAGCGTGTCATCAACTCCGGGGTCATTGGAAGGCATCTGCAGTGTGAGGAGCTCGCGAAACAACGCGCGTTGCAGGTGCTCGCTCGGGCCGCGTTCGGCGAGCAGCTGCGCGATCGCAACGCGCTGGTTACTCCGTTTTGGATTTCGCAAGCCGAGAAGCAGCGACTCGGTCGGAATGGCTTCATGACACTCCGGTCCCCACCGCATCGATGGAGCGTCGCCACCGTCCTCGACGTTCCATTGCAGTGCTCGACAAACCGCGGCGCGCTCCGGTGGTGGCGAATGCCACGGCTTGAGCGGGCAACAACGATCGATGAGTCCCTCCACATACGTCGGGTACGGTTCGCGCGGACCGCGAGTCTCGTACGGCTGGATCACATCGAAGTTCGTCTTCGGATCTGGTGACGCCTCACACGCGAACAGCAATACAACAATGAAGACCGCTCGCATCACTCGTCCACCGAGCGCTTGAAGGTGTCGGGGATGACGAAGTTCGTGATCTCGGCCCACGCCTGTTCGGGCGAGGCGAACTTGGGCGCGCGCCCCCGCATCGACTCCTCACGAAACAGCTGCCATGGCGACGAGAAGCGAACCTTCGCGTGCTCGTCGACGACAAGCAGCTCCTTGTGGCCGCTTCGATCCGACGACAGCTCGATCTCGGTCGGCACGCCGAGCTCTCCAACCTTTCCTTGCGCGCCGTCGAAGACAGCCTTGGCCATGTCCTTGTTCAAGCCCACGAGCTCGTAGTGGTCGACCGAAGGCTTTGCATCGCCGAGTCGAATCTTGATCCGCGCGATTCCTTCGGCCGCATTTCGCTTGCCATCGGTCCAACCCTCGCCGAACTGCCAGTCACTACCGATCCGGGTGGTCCCTTTGTCGAGTGGCTTCGCGTCTGGCTTCTTGTCAGCACCCAGCGAGCGCTGCGCTAGCATGAGAGCGAAGTCGCGCGCGGAATGGTGGAGCGTTCTCGTGGCCAGTCCCTTGGTCGCTTCCACGATAAGACCCGTCGCCTCTCGTATCTCGCCCGCGGAAATCGAATGCTCTTCGATGCGCTTGTCGAAGCCCGCAACGATGCGCGCGCGAGCACCGTCCGCTCCGAGGACGACCGACTTCCTGAAATAGAGTGCGGCCTTGTGGATGTCGGTGTCGGTCTTCGATTCGGCTTTGGCCGTGTCGATGATCGGACCTGCCCAGGACTGCACGGTATCCGTCGCGGCATTCGCGATGTAGTCTGCGGCAGCTCCGGCGGCGACGAGACCGAGCTTCGTGGCGAGAGCCCCGACTCCTGGACCGATCGCGTTTCCGATCAAAGAGATCAACAGACCCTTCACCATCTCGCTCCACAGGGCTGGAGCATCGGGCTCGTCTTGTTTCTTGGCGAGCTCGTAGAATAGAAACGTGCCCTCCTGGATCCCAGTGGAGAACGAGGTGAACGCATTCGTCAGTCCCGACCGTGCTGCGGTGATCTCTTCGAGACCGGTGTCCTTCGCGAGATCTCGCTTGTTGGACGTTTTCAGCTCGATGTTCGCGATCACGGGAAGCTTGATGGCTCCCATCAGCTCGTCAGCCTTCGCCTCGACGGTTGCGAACGCTTCGCGCATCGGTTTGTTGTTCTGGCTGTCGTTGATGCCTCGTTGAAGTCTGGCTAGTGCCAGACCCGCCGCACCAGCCTTCGCCGCAAATCGCTTCTCCTTGTCCTTGCCGGCATACGAATCCACCAACGAGACCGCGTAGGCGAGCTCCCGCTGGAGCGCCGCAACGGCGTTGAGGGCCAGCGGCTGGTTCTGGGCGGCGTGGCCAGACGCTGCCGTCGCTTCGAGCGCGATCAGATCTAGTGTTGCCTCGATCGCAGTTCCCTCGTACGCGTCGTTGGTGTTCGACGCAGGGCGACGCCCCCTCGTCGAGGGATGATGTTGCAGCTTGAGAGTTCGCCGCATGTTCTCGGTAACGCTGCGGATCGCCTTGAACTCCGTCCGGAACGAGTCCGCTTCCGAGCCCCGAAGCTGCGGCGCTGTCCTAAGGATGTACGCGTCCATGGCTCGATACGTGTCGTCGAGCTGTCCCGCCACTTCGAGGAACGCACTCGACCGACCGATCACCGAGACCGCCTCCGCAACGTGCATCTCCACGTGCTTCGCGACGTTCAACCAGCTGCCCGATGCGCCACCATGCTCGAGCCAGTGCTGGGCGGTGACGAGGGCGCCGCGCATCACCGCGGCTTGCGAGGTCTCCAGTGGCGACGACTTGGGTGCCTTGGAGAGGACCTGTGTGGGCTTTGCCTTGGTTGGCTCGGGCCGTGCTGCATCCATCTCGATCTCTTTGTGCTCAGCCATGTGGCGATCGCCGTCGGCCGAGGGTCTGCCTGGTTGCGTGCGATCTTTGCCAGCAATATTGCGGGCGCATGTCCATCGCGGACGTCGGAGCAGTCAGCTCAGGCGGATGCAGTGGTCGTGGCAAGGCCGGAAACCTGACGATCGGCAATGCGGCGATCACAGGGGCCTTCCTGGCTCGTCAGTGTTCGCGGGGCTCGCGCACCACGAGACCGATCTCGTCGAGGTCGATAAGTGGCTAGCCGCGAGACGCTAGCGATCCCATGGAATGTCGCGGATGGCGAGCTCGACACCACTCAGTCGAGATGGACGTAGCACATCACCATCTTTCAGGACGTCTATGCGGCGATAGCCGTGTGGCGTTGGATCTGTATGAACCTCGACGATCAGAGCGTCACCCGAGACGTCGACGACCCAGTACTCCGGGACCTGCGCTTCTGCGTAGATCGCCGACTTGATCCGACGATCGATCGCGATCGAAGAGTCGGAGACCTCGATCAAAAGCGCAGCAGCAGATGGTTGCTCGCGAAGAGAGCCTCCAGGAGGAGTGACCGAGATGTCGGGTTCCGGAGCCGAATCGTCGCTCGCAGCGTAGGGACTGTGCTGGAACACGTCCCACGATCGGCCAAGCGCGAGCACGAGCTCCCGTCCGAACCATGCAGTGATCCGGAGATGTTTCGGCCCTTGCGGACTCATCGTGACGAGCACTCCGCGAAGCAGCTCGACCCGCTCGTCCTCGAACATCCCGAGCTCGACCATCCGAACGTACTCGCCGCGTGACAGCGGACGAACGCGTTCGGGGGAGAGCGCCTCGGGATCGAACATGGGAAGCAGCATAGCATCGCACTCGCCTTTCTCGACGAGCGCAGTTGCTACGGGCATGCCGCACACAACCGCCGAAAATTGCATCCGCTGCCTCTCGATGCGTCCGAGGTTCGGCCGGACAACGTCCGAGTGGCGGACAACTCGGACGGCGACTCACCGAGTTTTGGGGATCTCGCACCGACTGGCGCGAAGCACGATCGCGCGGTTCGCCAGGTCGGCGATGCGTGCGTCTCCGTCGTTCTTCATGGTTGCGAGAACTGCAGTTGCGACGCGAGAACTACAGAATGCACGCCGACGACCGAACGCTTGGAGAGCGAGTTGCTGTCCATGGGCCACGCCTTGACCCGGTCAGTCGAATGGCGCGCTCGACGCGTCGAGCAAGCGCGGTGGTCAGCTGGGGGCGGCTGCGAATGCGGCCAGCTGTAACGCCGAACGGCCCCAAGCAGTGCTGCCGTGGGCGGCGCAGGCGGCAGCTACGGAGGGCTGGGCGGCAACGGAAGCGGCACCGGCGGAGGCTCGCGAGGCGCCACGATCACGCTGACGGCACTTCGCGGCGGCGGCCCGGGCCAGGACGGTGGTGGCGGCAGCGCGCGGCAACGGAGGTGGTGCGCTCCAATAAGCTGAGCGGATCTCGCCGGTGTCGTCGCGGTCGATCTCGCTGAGAAGGACGAACTCGTCTGGATGGCGCTCGCAGATCTCTCGGTCCAGGAATGAGTGTTGCCGAGAACAGCCGAACCTCGCTTACCGAGCCGCTGGGGATCAACAACGCGCGAGGCCGTCCGCTGTCAGGCTGCCCGCGAGCGGACGTGAATGAACGGCGTGTTAGGTTCGCAACGTGGCGACCGTGAAGACAACGAAGACTTCGAAGCCCGCGAAGACTTCGAAGCCCGCGAAGACCTCGTCGAAGGCGACGCCTGACACTGGACCGGCTCTCGGCGTGCTACAGGGCCTCCTCGACGCCGAGGACGCCGAGTGCCTCGCGATCGACGCTTATCCCGTGGCCGAAGACCGGCTATTCCTCGCCGTCGAAGTCATCGACAAAGAGCGTGCGGCCAGCGCGATCCTCGCGGTGACGCTCGGCAAACAGCCGACCTTCGAGGTCCTCCACGCATCGCCGCGTTCAGCGCACGACTACCTCTATGACGACTCGAGCGACACGCACGTCCTCCTGCAGGGCGGCGGCGTGCTACGGCTGCGCGCCGGGGTCGAGACCTTCACGCCGTGCGAGCAGCCGCTCCACCGCATCGCCATCGCCGGCGATGTGGTTGTCTCGTGCGGCGGCACCAAGGTCGTCGCGATCGCCGAGGACGGCACGCTCACTCCGGTTTCGATCGACACGCAGTTCGAGCTCCACGCGATCGCTGCGATCGGTGAGCGCGTCTACGTCGGAAGTTGGTCTGGCACGCTGTTCGCCGGCGATTGCCGTGAGCTCCGGCCATTCGCGCGCGCCGATCGAGGGAACGAAAGCAACCTCGACATCCTCTCGCTGCACCCCACTCCCGAAGGCATCGTGCTGATCGGTGGCCGCGACGGCGTTGCGCGCTTCGCGGATGGCGTCGTCACCCGGCTCGAGCTCGATCCCTACGCTACCTGGGGCCGGGCGGTCTGCGTCGACGGCGGCGCCGAGCTCTACGCGGTCGAGCACCGGCGGAGCGACGAGGTCGTGCTGCACAGGCGCGAGGGCACCGCGCTTCCACCAGCAACAAAGACAAAGTTCAAGGCGATTCGCCGCCGGCGCCTCCCGCACGCGAACACGCGGATGCACGCGCGCGGCGGTCTCCTCGTCGTCAGCATCAACGACGCGGTCCACATCCGGACGGGCGAGACCTGGCGAAAGCTCAAGATCACACCGACCGCGGCACTCCTCGCCTTCGCCCCGGCCGGGATGAAGCCGGTCGCCGCGCCCGATCTACCGCATCCGAGCGCGAGCCCGGTGGGCGCCGCGTACGACCAGCCGCGCGGCGACGGCCTCTACGCGGCCCGCGACGTGTCGGGTTGGAAGATTGTCCGGTTCGTCGGCGACCGCACGGTGCTCACGGCGTCGACGATGCCCGAGGAGAAACTGAAGAACGTCCTCAAGTGGCTCAAGCCGGGAAAGAGTGACAAGCCGGTGCCGGTCGAGCTCACCGGGGACCGCGTCAAGTGGTCCGACGGCGCGGTCGCATACGACGGCACCTGGTCGGGCGAGCAGCTCGAACTCGCAGTCGAGTCGAGCAACGGCTATCACGCGACCCGTCGCTACGACTTCTACGCCGAGGAACAACTCCTCGCGAGCAAGAGCGCGAAGTAGCGGGCTGGGCTCTCGACTGCGGATCCTCGCGAAGTGCTCGCTCACAAGGCGGATGCATTCGCGGATGCCGAGGCGAAGCTTCGAGAGTGCGGCCGAGGGCTCGTACATTGGCATCACCTAACGCGAGCTCGAGGGC
>JANNBP010000005.1:0-13288 GCA_031385555.1 Deltaproteobacteria bacterium
CCGCCATCCTTGTTGGTCGCGCGGGCATAGAGCGCGATGCCGCTCTTGCGCGCGAACTCGACCGAGGCATCGTGCAGGACCTTCGCGCCCTGAGCAGCAAGCTCGAGCATCTCGTCATGGCTGATCGAGTGGAGGAGCTGCGCGGCATCGACCACGCGCGGGTCGGCCGTGTAGACGCCGTCGACATCGCTACAGATCTCGCAGTAATCGGCGCGCAAGGCACCGGCGAGCGCCACCGCGGTGGTGTCCGATCCGCCACGGCCGAGCGTGGTGATCTCTCGCTTGTAGGAGACACCCTGAAAACCAGCGACGATCACGACCTTGCCGCGCTCGAGCTCGTCTTCGATGCGGAACGGGCGAACTTCGACGATCCGGGCGCCCGAGTGGCGATCGTTCGTGAGAATGCCGGCTTGCGAGCCAGTAAAGGAGATGGCCTCGAGGCCCTCCTCGGCGCACGCCATCGAAAGCAGCGACATTGCCTCACGTTCACCGCAGGTCAGCAGCATGTCGAGCTCGCGACGCGACGGCGACGCGCTGATCGACTTGGCTTTCTCGATCAGCTGATTGGTGGTCTTGCCCATCGCGGACACCACGACCACGACCTTCTTGCCGGCGGCCTTGGTGCGCGCGATCCGCTGAGCGACCAGCTTGATCTTCTCGGCATCGGCGACCGACGAGCCGCCGTACTTTTGGACAACGATTCCGGTGAGCGCAGCTGTCACGGCGGGCACCATACACCCATCCACGATGACAACGCCGCGGGGATGCTACGTTGTTCGCATGGCGCGCATGCTCGTGCTCGTGTTGTTGATCGGCACCGCATGTGGCGCCGCGCCGCGGAATAAACCGAGCTGGCCCGACGCGCCGATCGAGCTGCGCGACGACACGGATCGAGACGCCGCGATCGATCGACTGTGGGTGACGCCGGCGGGAGCGGCACGCGATCAGCTGCGCACCGAGATCGCCGATGCCACGGCGAGACGGCTGACCGATGCCGTGGCCGAGGATCATCCCTTCGTCGCGGCGCAGCTCCTCGATCAGCTGACCGGGCTCTACACCGGCGATCCGAAAACGGTGACCAGCCTGGCGCGCCACGCGCCGCTGATCAAAGACCTCCGCACGATGTTCGCGAAGTCCGGCGCGCTCGAGCCGGCGGCGCAGACGTTGATCCTGCTGTCGGAGATCGAGCCGGCGAATCGGACGTTCGTGCTCGCCGAGCTCGACGAGATCCTGCAGTTCGCGGATGACCTCGCGGTCGCGGAGAACGGTCCGGACGCGATCCGCAGCCAACCGATCGCGTTGTTGCAGCCGACGGTGCTGCAGTTGCCCCTGCCGTGGCTCGTCGACAAGTACGTCAAGCTCGTCGTCGAGCGGCAGGTCGCCGTCGCCTCGGTGCTCGAGCGTTTTCAGAAGTCGCCGCCGCCCTGTACGCCGGGCGATCCGGGTTGTCCGACGGCGAGCGGGGTGACGCTCGAGCTGGTCCGTGCGCACCACGACATCCTCGCCACCGCGCACCGGATCGCGAACGTGCTCGCACGCGCCGGCCGCGCCCCCGAGATCCATCGCCATCTCGTCAACCTCAAGGGCATCGGCACCGAGCGCGAGCTCGCGGCCCGCGCCGAGGTCCTCGCCGAGCATCCCTCCGCCGAGTCGTACGGCGAGCTCGCCTCGACGCTGCGCGCCGACGAGCACGCACCCGATCCGGGCGCCGCGCTCGCCCTCTGCCTCGCGGGGCTGGCGATCGATCCGAAGAACTCCGGCTTGCTCGGCTCGGCGGGTGGCGACGCGAGCGCCCTCGAGCGCGTCGATCAGGCGATCGCGTTCTACGAGGCCGCCCTGGTCCCGGGTGCCGACAGCGAGCTCGATGCACAGCTCGCGCTCCGGCTCGGCAAGCTCTACGGCAGCCGGATCTCGCGGCTCGCGTCGAGTGGACGTCCCGCCGCCGCGGATGCCGCGTGGACGGCCGCGATCACGTTCACCGCGCGCGCCGCGAAGAAGCATCCGAGCGAGGTCTGGCAGCAAGCCGCGGCGATCGCCGAGTCCGCCCTGGGCAAGGGCCTCGCGAGCCAGGGCATGATCGACGCCGGTCGCAAGGCCCTCACCGCCTCCCTCGAGCGCGCACCATCGACGGATGCCTACGAGAGCCTGACCACGATCGATGTCCAGACCGCGCGGTTCAAGGACGCGCAGCGGTGGGCCGCCGCCGGGATCGCCCTGTTGACCGATGCCACCGCCGGCGATCGCTATCGCCGCGCGAAGCTCGAACGGCTCACCGCCGATGCCCTGCGCCAGGCCGGCAACCAGCGCGAGTCCGGGGCGCGCTACCTCGATTCGCTGCGCAGCTGGGCCTCGCTCGGCGAGACCAAGGAGCTGCCGCGTGGCATCGCCGCCGAGCGGTTGCTCGAGAGCGGCCGTGCGATGTGGTGGATCGGCGATCGCGCGCGCGCGATCGATCTGATCACCAAGGCCGTCGATTTCGACGCCACCGCGAGCACGTCGTCGGAGGCGGTCGCGTTCCTGATCGAGACCGAGCGGTTTCGCGATGCGCTCGACGTCTACTATCGACTGCTCGGCGATCCCGACACGGGCGAGCTGTTCAGGGTCTACACCTCGCTGTGGATCCTCGCCGAAGGCAAGCGGCAGGGCCTGCCACCGGATCGCCTTGCGGTCGACTACCTCACCGCGCGCCGCGGCGAGCTCTGGTACGAGCTGCTCGGGCGCGCCGCGGTCGGCAAGGTGACGTTCGCGCAACTGCGCGCCCTCGCGACCACCGGGCCGCGCAAGGCAGAGCTCGCATTCTATGGCGCCGTGCTCGGGCTAGATCCCGCCGCCGCCACCCCCGCCGGTAAGCGGAAGCTCCTCGAAGACGTGATCCGGGCGCGCACGGTGCTCGACGCCGAGTTCGATCTCGCGCGAAAGTATCTCTCAACACCATGAGCGTTCGAGCACTAGGGGCCCAGCTGCGTGCGGCTGGGCTGTCTCCACGCGCCCTCGCGACGTGGGCCGGCACCGATCGGATCTCCGCCCTGCCCGCCGTGTTGCCCGCACAGATCACCCGCGAACCGGTGCCCGCGGCGGTCGCGCTGACGCTGTTCGTCGCCGGTGTCCCGCTCGCGATGGATCGCGCGAAGAGCTTGCCGCTCGATGCGTTGCTGCATGCGAAGCTGCTCGCCATCCACGGCAACGATGTCTACGCACCCGCCGCGATCGTGCCGCTAGGGCCGTCGCTGATGGTCTGCGATCGGCTCGATGTCCCCGACGCCGTCGATCGGGTGTCGTGGCCGGATGACTCGAGCCACCACCTGGTCGGCGCGATCGTCCCGAACAAGCGCCGGAAGCGCTGGCTCGACCTCGGATGCGGCAGCGGGTTCTCGCAGCTCTCGCTCCCGAACCTGTCCGACGTCATGATCGGCATCGACATCAACCCGCGCGCGACCGCCTATGCGAAGCAAGGTGCGCTGCTCTCCGGCGTCGATCGGCTCGAGGCCAAGCACCTCGGGATCGATGCGATCGACGGGGCGCGCGCGGATCTCGTGACCTGCAACGCACCGCTGCCCGATGCCGCCGCCCTCGCGGTGTGGCGGCGCGCCGACCCCGGGTTCTTCCCGCTGCTGTGGCCCGCGATCCGGAGAAACCTGATCGAGGGCGGTGAGGCGATCCTCCATGTCGCCCGCCACACCATCCCGGCAGATCTGCCGGGCGAGCGGTTGATCGCCGGCTATGCCCCCGATCTCTGCGTGCTGTGGTGGCGCCCCGATGCACCCGAGCTGGTCGGTCAGTTCGATCGGACCTTGACCCACGATCGCCCTCACATCGACCTCGGGGACCGCGAAGACGCCCTCGATCGCGCTACGTGATAGGTTGCCATCGGGATGGTCAGGCGCTTACTGATCCTCACCCTGCTGATGCTCGGTGCGTGCACCCCGCCGCGTCGCGCCGATCCGCCTGCGCCAGCGACAGATCCGTCGCGGATCGATCACGCGAAGCACGCGCAGGTCGCCTGCATCAGCTGCCACCGCGGCAAGCGGCCCGGCATGGACGATCACAAGCCATGCGACGACGGCGCGTGCCACAAGAAAGACTTCTCGGCCCTGCCCGGCAAGGTCTGCGCGGTCTGCCACACGGACGTGGTCGTTGGGGGCAGGGTTGGCTCGGACGCCAACCCCGCGCCCAACCCGTTATCCGGATCTGGCCCCCAGCTGTCGGCACCGCTCAAGGACTTCCCCCCGGTCGAGGATGCGTGGCAGTCGCTGCCGCCGGTGTTCTCGCACGCGAAGCATCAGGACTCCGCGCTGATGGAGAAGCGGGTCGGCTTCCACGTCACCTGCGTCGATTGCCACCTCCGCAACGACGCGAAGGTCCGCCCGGATCACGCGACGTGCTCGCGCTGTCACGCCTCCGAGGTCCAGCTCGCGAACGTGCCGGCGATGGAGAACTGCGCCGGCTGCCATCGCGGCAAGCCCCGCTTGCGCGTGCGGGCGCGCGTGCTCCGCGGCGATATCAAGTTCCGCCACGAGCAGCATCGCCGCGATGCGAAGGGCGCGACGGTCAAGTGCGAGGACTGCCACAAGCGCACCGCTGCGTCGACGGACTACGACAACCACCCGCCGCCCCGCGTCGAGAGCTGCGTCGGTTGCCACGATGACTCGGCGCGCACGCCCTACGAGATGCGGATGCGAATCTGCGAGACCTGCCACCTCGAGATCACGGCGAGCCTGACCAAGCTCGCGCCACGCAGTCACCTGCCGGCGACCGAGCGCCCGATCGATCACACGCTCGCGTTTCGTCGCGATCATGCCGAGGCCGCGAGCCGCGGTGCCACGCGCTGCGCCACCTGCCACGTTCAGATGTCGGGCAATCCGAAGGATGCGTGCGACGAGTGCCATCAGCGGATGCTGCCGACGGATCACCGGATCACGTTTCGCGAGCTCGACCACGGTCCCGAGGCAGTCGCCGATCGCAATCGCTGCGCGACCTGTCACGTCGTCGAGTTCTGTACGGCATGTCACGCGCAGCGGCCGCGCTCGCACGGTCTCCTGTCGACGTTCAACTCGGAGCACGCGCGCCTCGCCCGGATCAACCCGCGGACGTGCCTGACCTGTCACGGCCAGGCGTTCTGCGCCGACTGTCATCGGCTGGGAGGCCTGCGTCCGTGAAGCGGCTCGCGATGCTTCTCCTCCTCACCACGGCCGCGCACGCGGAACCGAACCTCCGGGTCGCGCGGCAACCGTCGCCACGCACGCTGCGGATGCGCCGGCCCGTCGCGCAGCTGCCCACGGCCGATCCGCCGCCGCGCAAGATCCCGATGCCACTCGCACCGGTGGCAACCACGCGCGCGATCCTCAAGAGCGACCCGATCGAGGAGATCGAAGGCCTGCGCGACGTCAAGCGCCCGGTGTCGTTCAGCCTGACCATGGGCTACCAGGTCGACGGCGCGCGCCCGAGCGAGAAGCCGACGCTCAACGGCGATCCGGTCGGCGTCGGCACCGACTACTCGAAGCTGCGTTCGTATGGCTTCGGCGAGGGCTTCCTCAGCACGCGCGGCGTCGGCGTCGCGAGCCTCGAGACGTACTTCGCGTTGCGCTTCCAGGCCGCGCGCACGATCGAGACGGAGTCGATCGACGGGCTCGATCAGGTCGACGTGACGTCGCCGATCGCGACCTGGTTCACGCGCTCCGGGACCGAGCTGCGCAGCGGCTGGGCCGAGGTCAAAGACTTCCTCCCGAAATGGATGGGGCTGTCGAAGCTGCGCGCGCGCGCCGGCAGCATGTTCGTCTACGGCCCGTGGATCCTCCACCTCGACGGGCTCCACGTCGCGTACGAGGGCCCGACGCTGACGGCCGCGCTGTACACCGGAGCGCGCCACGCCGAGTACACCCGCGATCAGTCCGAGGCACGTCCCGTCGCCGGTGGGGCGTCGCTGCGGATCGATCTACGTGGCCTCACCGACAAGGTGCCGATCGCGGTCTCCGGCGAGTACCTCGCGCTGTCGAAGTCCGACGAGACGGGCCAGGACGCCGTCGAGACCTCGCTCGCGCAGATCGATTGGCGACCGCGCCAGGACGTCGCCGTGATCGCGCAGATCCGCGGCGTCAACGGCGAGCTCGCGAACCAGCGCCTCGAGCTGCGCACCCGCTACAAGCAGGTCACCAACTTCGTGTTCGACGTCATGCGGCGGTTCGAAGCCGACTGGCGGTGGGATCCGGCGCTCGCGCGACCGTCGTCGATCACCGTCGGGGGCGTGCTCGATCCAAGAGAGCAGACGCTCGACGCACGCAGGTACCTCGACCTCGGACCGGTGCTACCGCAGGTGATCGCCTCGGCCCGCGCCGGGACGCTGATCCGCGAGAACATCGATCTCCTCGCGCGTGTCGCGCTCGCCTCCGACATCCTCGCCGACGACACGGCCTCGGTGACGTCGTACAACGCGCGCTACGTCGAGCTCGGCGGTGCGGTCGAGGTCCGGTTGCGCCGCCAGCTCGCCCTGACGCTGTCGGTGCTGTCGCGGCAGACCGACCGCGAACTGGTCTCGGCGGACAACCGGATCATCGACAACCTCGATGCGTCGATGCCGGATGCGCTCGTCCCCGATCCGCTCCTCAACACGCTCGGCGAGCAGGGCTTCACCGAGGCCGGGGCGACGCTCAAGATGACGCTCGGTGCGCGCAAGTTCTCCGCGCTCGTCGAGGTCTACGGCCGCAACACCACGTACTCGGTGCTCTACGCCGATCCGGTGACGCCGAGCGCGATCCCCGCCGACGATCAACGCGGTGGCGGGCGGTTCCAGGTCGATGCGTGGGTCAGCCGGCGGATCCGGTTGTTCGCGTCGTACGACGTCTCGAGCCAGCTGTCGACGGCACCGGAGATCAGTGGCTACAAGAGCCTGCGTCTCACGATCACGGGGAACTATTGATGCGTGTGCTGGTGATCGTCTTCGCGATCGGCGTCGTCGCGATGATCGCGCGCGCCGATACGCCCAAGGCCCCACCGAGCGCCACCGTCCAATTCGGCCACAAGGCGCACGCGCAGATCGGCTGCGCGAAGTGCCACGATCCGGGCAAGCCGCGCCGCGGCAAGACGCACGAGCGCTGCGCGGGCTGTCACGACGGCCGACAGGCCAAGGTCCCGATGAGCGAGTGCGCGACCTGCCACCCGGCCGGCAACGATCAAACCCTGTCTCGCCCGACGTTGGTCCGCTCGCAGATCGCGGTCACCTCCGCGTTCTCGCATGCGAAGCATGCCGGCCGTGCGAAGCAGTGCACTGCGTGCCACGCAGCGATCGCCGGGACCAACGAGCTCGCGTTGCCGAGCCCGACGCTCGTGACCTGCACCGGCTGTCACGATGGGAAGACCGTTTTCGGCGCGCTGACCAAGTGCACGAAGTGTCACGTCGACGTACCGAAGGGCGAGTTCTCCGTCGCGCGTCCGGACAAGGCGTTCTCGCACGCGAAGCACGACGCGGCGGTCACGCAACCCTGCGGTGGGTGCCATCGGCTATCGAAGACCGGCGAGATCGAGACCGGCGGCCACCTCGCCTGCGTCGAGGGATGCCACACGCACGAGGCCGAGTTCGGCCTGCGCAACCCCACGATCTGCGGCGCGTGCCACGACGGCACCGAGCCCTGGCGGCCGCTGGCCGCCGACAAGCTCCCCGCCGACACCACCGAGTTCGGCACCAACCTCGATCACCGCAAGCACGCGGCGAACTGCGGCTCGTGTCACACGCTGACCACACCGCGCACCGAGCTGCGACCGACCCGTGGGCATCGCGCATGCGCCACCGCCGGGTGTCACGCGATGACGACCGGTCCGGCGCCGCTGATGGCGAGCTGCGAAGCCTGTCATCAGCGCGGCGTGATCGCGGCGCGTGAAGCCGCACGACTCTCCGCCCGCTGGTCGGTGCGCGCGACGTTCAACCATCGCGTCCATGCGACCAAGGTCGCGGCCGAGTGCGGTCGCTGCCATACCGACGTGTCGTCGCCGACCACGCTGTCGATCGCGGCCCCACCGAAAGCGGTCTGCGCAGCCGCCGGATGCCATGACGGCGGCGGTGCGTTCAAGGTCACCGGCACGTCGTGCACCCGCTGTCATCCAGGAGCTCCGAAGTGAGCAACGCCATGCCGCGTGCGCAGCGCGCCTTCGTGATCGCGACGTGCGCGATCATCGGCGGAGCGTTCGCGTATGCCGCGTCGGAGTGGGGGCAGTGGCCGCGCGTGCGCTACTTCCCACTCGAGGGCGAGGTCTCGGTCGGGCGCGCAGGCACGCCGACGTCGATGCTGTACTGGGGGATCGTGCTGTGGGGGCTCGGCGGTGCGGTGTGCGGTGCGCTCGTCGGTGCGGTGCTCGTCAAAGTCTTCCCTCGGATCTGGACCGATCGCACGCTGCAACTGTTCGGCGCCTGGGCGATCACCGCGATCTTGCTGGCCGGCGGCTATTTCACGTGGGCGCTGTGGCCGTGGTGAGTGTCCGGGGACCTCTGGGTACGAGCGCAGATCGGCTGTAAGGCGCGTAAACCGAGCGTCGTTAGGAGGGCGCATGACGACGAAGCCGCTGGTTGCCCTGCTCCTGATGACAACTGCCGCCTCGGCGAACGTGGTTGCCTCGGAGGGCGGGCCACGGTACGGCGCGGAGCCCGCGAGCAAGACGCCCACCCGCGTCGAGGGTCGCGTCGGCATGCTGATGGGTGGCGCCGACGTCGGCGACGCGGATGGCTTCTCGATCGGCATCTCCGGCGGGCTCGGCTATCGGCTCGGAGACGTCACGCTGCGCGGCCTGTTCGATCACTATCGCGTCGGCGATGGCGGCAGCGAAGCGATGCAGCGCACCGGTCGTGGGACGCGCGCCGGCGGTGCCGTGCGCTACTCGTTCGCGAACACCGGCGATCAGAAGCGCGACAAAGGCATCGGCGTCGATTTCTGGGGCGAGGTCGGCTTCGGTGTCGAGCACGTGACCTGGCGCCAGGGAGGCGTGCTCGATCGTCCGAGCGGCGAGCTCGCGGTCGGCTTCGAGCTCGATGGTTTCGGCGAGCGCAACGAGCGCACCCAGCGTCGCCGCCACATCGGTTACTTCATGGCCTTCCGTACGCTGGTCGCGCAAGGCCCCGATGCGGAGGGCCCGGCGATGTGCGGTGGGCCGTGCACCAAGCCGACCAAACCGTCGCGCACCGACACCACCATGTTCTTCGAGATCGGCCTCCACTGGGGTCGCTGAGCTCTCCACTCACACAAAGGATCGTCGATGACGCTCGTATCGCGCGTGCTGCGGCACGCATGGCTATCTTCTTGCCTCCTGATCGCCTGCGGTGGCAGTGCCTACAAAGCAGCCACCTCGTCGCCGACCAGCGGCGCAACGTATTACGGTCCGTCGGCACCCGGCGGTGATGCGATCGCGACCCAGGGGTCGGTCGAGCCGTCGCGTCCCGGTCTCGGCACGTCGTGGGGCGAGCAGGTGCACGCACCGATCTCGTTCTCGCCGTTCGTCCGCTCGTCGAGCTCGCCGTGGAGCGAGATCGCGCTGCACTACAACGACGCGCAGGGGGTGCAAGCGCACGCCGCGTACCTCGGCACCACACCCCAACCGCTCGAGATCTACGCGGGTGATGGCTCGGTCGGCATCGCGCTCGTCGACGAATCCGGCAACACCCTCGCCGGCTACATGGCCAATGGTCGCGCGCTGATCGTCGGCAACGACGGCGGCCGCTACCGGATCGCCGTGCGCAACGGCACGACGGCACGCTTCGAGGTGGTCGCCTCGGTCGACGGCCTCGACGTGATCGACGGCAAGCCCGCCGATCCGAACCGCCGCGGCTACCTCGTCGACCCGCACGACACGCTCGTGATCGACGGCTTCCGGACCTCCGACAACAACGTCGCCGCGTTCCGCTTTGGTCGCGTCGCCGATTCGTACGCCGCCCAGACCTCGGGCGATCGCAACGTCGGGGTGGTCGGCTTCGCCATCTTCTCGGAGCGCGGCGCGGTGTGGTCGCCCGTCGAGCTAGGCCGCCGCGACACGGCGAATCCGTTCCCGCAACGCGGCTACGCCGTCGCGCCCCGCTGATCGAGTAAGCTAGCGAGGCATGTACCGCCTCATTCTCCTCCTCGCTCTGGTCGCCTGCGGCAGCCAGGACGGGTTAGCGATCGGAGGCGACCTCGTGGTCGGCATCGGTGACGAGTCGCTGACGCCCACGGTCGGCGCCGCGATCCGCGACACCAACCCCGATCGCGCGTTGATCGTCGTCGGCACGCGCGACATCTCGTGCGACACCGATCTCCAGAGCCCGCTGCGCAAGGGCACGTACGCGATGATCGTGATCGATCGCGTCGCCGGCACGCAGCCCACGGCGCAGGTCACGGTGATCCGCGTCAGCTCGAGCGGCACGCTGTTCAACGGTGGCCCCGACGAGGTCGTGGTCGATCAGGTCGACGGCTCGATCGCCGGTAGCGTCGACTTCTCGGTGACGGACGACACGGATGGCGGTGGCACGACGCTCACCGTCGCCGGCATGTTCGACGTCGAAAACTGCTTCCCCTGATCCTCACTTCTTGATCTGCGGACAGCTCCCCTCGAGCCACGACCGCATCGTCGGGGGCGCGCGTCCGATCATCATCTCGGCGATTCGAAGATCGATGGTGCATGAGGCCTGAACACACCGTGCCCACGGCACGCGTGTCGGGTCCTTGGCGATCAGGCTGTTGCACTGCATCATGATGTGGTGACCCGGCAAGTTGGTATTGATCTCGTTGACGAGCTGTTGGACGTACGCGGTGTCGTCCTCGATCGACCGCGCGATCGACCGCTCGCGCGCCACGCACTCTGCTAGCAGGCGGTCGTAGTTCTCGCCGAGCTCGCGCCCTCGCCTGGCCGCCGCCGTCGCAGCCTTGCAGTCGGGCTTGTTCACGGCCGCGAGCATCTGGGCCTTCACCGCCGCGATCGCCTCCGGCTCGAGGTCGTTCCACAGCTTGGTGGCCGTGGCGACGAGCCCGCGATCCACGGTCAGCGCCTTGATCTGCTGGACCCCCTTCTTGACTTCCAGGTACTGCTTCGCCGCGACGGCCCTGCGCATGCCTGCGATCGTGCGTGTCGCCTTGGCTCGCCCAAGGTCCGCTTGCAGCGCGAGCACCTCCGGATCCTGTGGCGTCTTCTCGCGCAGCCGGGCGAGCTGATACTCCGCGCCGGTGAGGTTGCCTTCGGCGAGCATGCCCCGTGCGGCGCCGAGCTCGGGGCGCGTCGGCTCGTCGGTGGCCTTCGGGGTGATCACCACCGGGGCTTCGACGGTGCGCATCGGTTGGGCATCGTCGCGGACAAGGATCGGAGCCGACGGCTTCTCGTCCGTGCCTCGCGTCAGCGCGAATCCGATCACGGCGGTCGCGATCACGACGCCACCACCCGCGATCGCCAGGGCTCGCCTCGAGCGTCGTGGTGGCGGGGAAGACTCCGGCGGCGCCGCAGCCAGCGTGACCACCGTGGCCATGTCGACCTCGACCCGCTCGAGCGGCCGCAGCGTCGGTTGCGATGCCCGCGGCGAGATCGACCTGAGCGCGCTCGCGACGGCGGCGGCGCTCTGGATCCGATCCTCGGGTGCCTTCGCGAGCAGTCGATTGACGAGATCGTCGAGCTCCGTCGGGACGTCGGGGCGGAGCGAGCGGAGCGCTGGTGGCGCGACATGGAGGTGCATGCCGATCAAGCCGCCGATCCCCGCGCTGATGAACGGCAGCCGACCGGTCACCATCTGGAAGACCATGCAGCCGAGCGAGTACAGATCGCTGCGCGCATCGACCTCGCGCGCGCCTTCGCACTGCTCGGGAGACATGTAGTGCGGCGTGCCGAGGATCGCGCCGGTCATCGTGCGCGCGACGCTGCTCGACGGGCCGCCGACGAGCTTCGCGATCCCGAAATCGAGCAGCTTGACGCGCTCGCCGCCCACGACCTCGATGTCG
Source organism: Deltaproteobacteria bacterium (assembly GCA_031385555.1). Taxonomy (GTDB): domain Bacteria; phylum Myxococcota_A; class Polyangia; order Haliangiales; family Haliangiaceae; genus JABFXX01. The sequence goes on from JANNBP010000005.1 coordinate 11,937, forward strand.
GGCACGAGGAACACGTTGTCGGGCTTGAGATCGCGATGGATGATGCCGGCGCGATGCGCGGCGTCGAGCGCGTTCGCACATTGCCGCGCGAGCCCGATGGTGTCGGCGATCGACAACGCCCCACGCGCCCGCAGCCGGGCCGCGAGCGACTCACCCTGCAGGAGCTCCATCACGATGTACACCGCGTCGCCCTCGTGACCGACGGTGTGGATCTCGACGATGCTCGGGTGCTCGATCGCGCTCGCCGCGCGCGCCTCGTTCTTGAACCGTTCCAGCAGCTCCGCATCGCGCGACACGTCGGAGAGCAGCACCTTGATCGCGACGCGCTTACCGAGCGCGGCGTGCGTCGCCGCATAGACCACGCCCATCCCGCCCCGACCGAGCTCGCGCTCGACGACGTAGTCGCCAAATGCACGAGGCTGCGAGGTCTCCGGCATTCGATCCATCATCCCACGGCACGGAGAACGCCAGCGGGTGGTTCCGCTAGCTCACGGACATACCTTCGCCCACCGGGCCTTCAGCTCACCCCAGCGCGAGTCGCTGGTGCCTTCGAGCTTGGTCTTCATGGCCGCCCAGTCATCCGACGAACACTCGGTGAGCGATGGCGCCGACGGTTGCTCCGCTTTTGCTTTCTCTGCGGCGACGACGGCCTTGCTGGCCTTGGTCAACGGCACGTCGACCTGACACAGCTTCTGGAGCTGCTTGACCGTGTCCTGCGCCGAGCTCGCACCCGCGCGATCGGCCCACGAGCACGCCTCCATCGGCTCTTCGCCCTTCGCGACCATCTCCTTCGCCTTGGTGAGGTGGTCGCTCGCCTCGTCGGTATCGAGCTTGTCGAGCCCCTTGTCGACCTTCTGGACGACGGTGTTCGACTTCACCTTGTCCTCCATCCTGTCGATCGCCTTGTCGATCTTCGACTCGCAACCCAAGATCAAGACCACCACCAGCAGCAGCGCGCTTCGCATGCCGCGGATGATACGTCAGCAGCCGCAGCCGTGTTCGCCCTCGTCGCCCCCGAACGCAGCGCCATCGGGATCGAGCACGAACGAGCCCTTCGACAGGATCAGCGTGGTGCCCTGCACCGCCGTGACGCGCATCTTCGCGAGCGACTTCTTGAGCGCGCCCATGCGTTTGTAGGCGCCGCCTCCACCGCTGTACTCGAACCGCCGGAGCTGTGCCTCGATCACCGCGCCCTTGCGATCGAGCCAGACGACCAGGTCGCGTGTGACGTCCTTCTTCGTCACCCCAAATGTGACCTTGCCGGTGACGGCAGTCGCGGAGCTCAGGTTGTCGGCGCTGCCGAGCGTGCGGGCGACCAGCTCCGCGGCGAACATCCCGGTCGCGTGCTCGTC
>JANNBP010000006.1:0-6246 GCA_031385555.1 Deltaproteobacteria bacterium
GCGGTGATCGCGGTCAACCTGACCGGTGCATCGCTGATGGTGCGCGATGCCGTCGCGAAGATGGCGGAGACGGACAGCAAGCCCGGCGTCGTCGTCAACATGTCGTCAGTCGCGCGCCACGGTAACCGTGGCCAGTCGAACTACACGTCGGCGAAGGCCGCGCTCGCCGCCAACACCGTCACGTGGGCCCGCGAGTTCGCCGCGTTCGGCATCCGCGTCGGCACCGTCGCACCGGGGATGGTCGAGACGCCGATGACGCAGGGGATGAATCAGAAGGCGCGCGATGCGCTCGTCACGAACATTCCAGTCGGACGGATCGGCCTTCCCGAGGATCTCTGGCTAGCGGTGAAGTTCGTGATCGAGTGCGACTACTTCAACGGCCGTGTCATCGACGTCGATGGCGGCCTCTCGATGTGAGGATGCCATCGTGGCCACGCTTGGACGCGCGAGCACGGTGCGTGTCTGAAGGCTGACAGCGACCGGTAGCCCCTCAACAACGCGGGGGGGTGTCGACATCTGTGTCTCTCGATCACGCCCGGTTGGACAGTGGCGCGACGGTTGCTCTCCTCCTCTCGTATGCACGCAACGTGTTCGATTGGAGTCTCCCTGATGCTCTCGCTCGCAGCGGGCTGTGGCGTCGATCCACAGCCACCTAGGTTGGGTGGCGACTGGGAGATCACGCACAAGGACGGCGTGGTCAACCCTCGCCCGTCCGAGACGGTCTTCCTGTTCACGGAGCCAGGAGCGGGTAAGCCTGGGTTCTTCATCATCGGGGTCGAGGTGGACGGTGGAGGCTACCTTCACAGCGACGGCATGCCGTATTCGACGGACACGTCGCAGCCGCAGGACTTCCTCGATCACGAGGGCAACCGTGACATCGCTGCCGAGATCGGGATCTTCGACTTCCTCGACAATGACACGGTCGATTGGAAGACCACGATCGACCAGCCCCGTCCGGTCAACTTCGAGCCCGAACCGAACTACACGCTCTACCGGTTGCACCGCATGTTCTGAGATCGCGTACGGATCCCGAGGCGAGGAAGCTCGCCGCGCCCCTCGATGCGACGCGCTTGGTCGCAGACTTGTCGAAGCGCGGTTGCGCGCTCGGCGATCAGCCGTCGTGCTCGGCGAAGCCTTGAATCACATCGCTCGAACGAGCCGCGCGAGCGTATCGAGACCTTGGTTCACGCGATCGCTCCACGGCATCCCCGCCGAGATGCGGATGAAGTTCGTGAACCGCTGGCGCGCCGAGAACAGCGGACCGGGCGCCACCACGATCCGGCGCTTGAGCGCTTGCTGATGGAGCTCGACCGCGTCGACGCCGGGAGGTAGCTCGACCCAGAGGACGAAGCCGCCGCGCGGTGCACTGACGCGCGTGCCGTCGGGGAACTTCTCCGCGATCGCCTCGCGATAGCGCTCGGTGTTGCCCGCGAGCGCCGCACGCAGCCGGCGCAGGTGGCGATCGTAGCCACCCGACGCGAGGAACTCGGCGACCGCCATCCCCGGCAGCGTCGGACACGCGAGCGTGTTGCCGAACTTGAGGCGCAGGATGCGATCGTGCCAGCGACCACCGGCGACCCAGCCGACGCGATAACCCGGCGCCAACGTCTTGCTGATCGACGACACCAGGATGACGTGGCTGTCCTCGGGCTCGGTCGTGAAGGCACGCAGCGGACGCGGGCGCGAGCCATCGAACATCAGCTCGCCGTAGACGTCGTCCTCGATCACCGGGATGTCGAGCTTCGCGGTGATCTTGACGAGCTTCTCGCGTTCCTCGTCGGGCATCACCGAGCCGAGGGGATTGAGCAGCGTCGGTGCGCACACCACGGCGCGCACGGACTGGTTCTTCAACGTCTCTTCGAGTGCCGAGACATCGAGCCCGGTGCGCGGGTTTGCTGGGATCTCGATCGCGCGCATGCCGAGCCCCTCGATGATCTGCAGCACGCCGAAGTAGCCCGGCGACTCGACGGCGATCACGTCGCCGTAGTGCGCGACGGCACGCAGCGCGAGCGACAGGCCTTCGGTCGCCCCGATCGTGGTGATCAGATCGTGCTCGGAGAGCGCCACGCCGGAGTCGACGGAGCGGCGCGCGATCTGGCGGCGCAGCGTGAGCAGCCCCGGCGCACCTTCGTAGCGCGCACCGACGGTGGTCATCTCGCGCGTCAGCTGGTTGATGATGCGGTTGAGCGCGGCGATCGGCAGGTACGACGGATCGACGGTCGCGCAGCCGAACGGCAGCAACTCGGGGTCGCGCATCGCTGCGAGGATCTCGATGTACGCGTCGGAGACGGTGACGCGAGACGGCGTGCTGCACGGGCGCGCCGCGCGAGGCTCGGCGGTGAGCATCGCGCGGCGGCGCACGAAGTGGCCCGATTTCGGGCGGACCTCGATCAGGCCGGCGTTCTCGAGGCGGAGATAGGCCTCGAGCACCGTCGCGACACTGACGCTGCGCTCCTGTGCGAGCCGTCGCACCGACGGCAGGCGATCACCTGATCGCAAGGATCCGCGATCGATCGCCTGACCGAGCTCGTCGGCGAGGTGTTCGTAGAGAAAACCACCGGTGGCCACCATGAAACCGAGTGTACTGATCGACTTGGAGATCGACCAGTACAGTCGAGAGGTCACCTACATGCACAGTTTGTCTGTACCGGTCGAGGACAGAGATCTGTGCATCTGTACCGCTTCCAAGGATGCGTCATCTTACGTGACCATGGCGGTCGTCAGTTCACCTACGCTCCCCTGGCAAAAGACCAACCCCGTGGATCCTCGCGTCGTCATCAGTCTTGCCGCCACCTATCTGATCTGGGGCTCGACCTATCTCGCGATGGCGATCGTCGTGCGCGAGATCCCGCCGTTCCTCCAGGGCGGCATGCGCTTCACGTTCGCCGGGTCGGTGATGTTCGCGATCGCGCTCAGGCGTGGTGCGAAGGTGCCGCCGCTGCGCGAGTGGCTGCGGATCGCGCCCGTCGGTGCGCTGCTGTTCGTCGGTGGCAATGCGTTCGTCGCGATCGGCGAGAAGAGCGTGTCGTCGGGTGGCGCCGCGGTGGTGTGCGCGACGATGCCGCTGTGGGTCGCCGTGCTCGGCAGCCTCGGATCCGGACAACGGGTCGGCCGCGCGACCGACAAGCCGACGGCGCGCGAGTGGATGTCGCTCGTGCTCGGCTTCAGCGGCGTGCTCGTGCTGATGGGCGGGCCGTCGCTCGCCGGTGAACCGGAGCACGTCGCGATCCTGATGTGCGCGCCGATCGCGTGGGCCATCGGCTCGGTGCTCCAGCGCAGGTTGCCGGCGACGCCGACGACCAAGGACGCGTTCATGTTGCCGGCGGTCCAGATGCTGTGCGGCGGCGTGCTGCTCGGCGCGCTCGGCCTCGGCACGGGCGAGCAGATCGACGAGGAGACGGCTACCGGCACCTGGCTCGGACTGGGCTACCTCGCGGTCGCCGGCTCGCTGATCGGCTTCACCGCGTACAGCTGGCTGCTCCGCAACACGCGCCCGGTCGTGGCGACCAGCTACTCCTACGTCAACCCGATCATCGCGGTGCTGTTCGGTGCCGCGATCTCCGGCGAGCCGCTCGGGATCACGACGTTTGTCGCGAACGCGATGATCGTGATCGCCGTGCTGCTCGCCGTGCGCCGCCCGGCACCGCTGCCGGTGCCTGTCAAGCAGCCCCCACCAGGCTGACCCTGGCCAAACTGGCGAACCGCCAGTGGTTTCGCTACGCTTCGTCGATGTTCCTGAGGATCGCCTTGGCCCTCGCTGTCGCTCTCCAGGGCGGTGCGTGCGGTGGCAAAGAGAAGGTGGTCAAGCTGGTCAAGAAGGACAAGCAGCCCGACGCGAAGTCGCTGCTCGCCGACGCACGCGAAGCCGCACAGAACAGCCAGCTCGTCGACGCCGACAAGTACTACGGCCGCTCGTTCGCACTGTCGAACGAGTTCGACACGCTCGAGGAGCACGTCGACTTCTTGACCCATAGCGGCAAGCCGACGCGCGCGATCGAGGTGGCGAAGGCGTTCTACGACAAGAACCTGACGTCGACGCGCGGCTACAAGCTGTACGCCGAGGCATTGCTCGCAGCGAACCGCGGCGCCGAAGCCCTCGAGGTCGCGCAACAGGTGATCGACATGAACGCCGGCGACGCCGCCGGTCAGGAGAAGCGCGGGCGCGCGCTGCTGATCCTCGATCGCGTCGAGGAAGGCGTCGACGCGTTGCGCAAGGCCGTCGCGCTCGACCCGACGAAGTCGGAGTATCAACTCCAGCTCGGCATCGGCCTCGACAAGCTCGGCAAGTACGACGAGGCCGCGCTCAAGTTCCAGGCCGCGCTCAAGGGTGCGCCCGACGATCCGAACATCCACGTCTACCTCGGCATGGCGCGCCGCAATCAGGGCGAGCTCGAGGAGGCGAAGAAGTATCTCGACAAGGCGATCGAGCTCGACCCGCAGAATGGCCGCGCGTTCTTCGAGCTCGGGCTGCTCTACAACCTGGAGCAGAGCCAGGGTAAGCGGAGCCAGGGCGACGCGGAGCAGGCGCTGCTCAAGGCGGTGCAGAAGTCGCCGAACGAATCGAAGTACTGGTACGCGCTCGGCGAGATCTATCGGCTGGAGACGCAGCCCGAGAAGGCGATCAAGGCGTACCGGCAGGCGCTCGATCTCGATCCGCCGTACTGGAAGGCGACCGCCAAGCTCGGGCTGCTCTACGTCGATGCGAAGCGCTACGACGACGCCGAGGCGCTGCTCATCCCCGCTGTCCGCCGGGATGGCAAGGTCGCCATCAACTACCTCTACCTCGGCGTCATCTATGCGGCGAAGGGTCAGAAGTCGGCTGCGATCGATAACTTCGAGACATTCCTGAAGCTTGCGCCGCGAACCGATCCCGATCTCAAGCGTGCACGCGCGGCGATCGCCGAATTGAAACGCCGCTAGAGATTCATCCGTTATATTGACAGGCCGTCTGATCGCCTGCTAGATATTTATCCGTTATGACGGATGAGCGATGGTGACGCGCGCACGACCCGACGAGGTCGCGGTGGTCGGCGATCTGCTCGATGGCGCCACCGCACTCGACATCTTGCGCTGGGCCGCCGCGCGCTACGGCCGGCTGACGTTCGCGACAGGTTTCGGTGCCGAGGGCTGCGTGGTGGTCGACTTGATCGCGCGCCACGCCCTGCCGATCGATCTGTTCACGCTCGATACCGGCGTGTTGTTCCCCGAGACCTACGCGCTGTGGAAGCAGCTCGAGCACCGCTATGGCGTCGTGATCCGCGCGGTCACGCCGGAGCTCACGATCCCCGCGCAAGCGCTGCTGCACGGTCCGACGCTGTGGGAACGCGAGCCTGATCGCTGCTGCGAGCTTCGCAAGATCGCCCCGCTGCGCCACGCACTCGCGAGCTACGACGGCTGGATCACCGCGCTCCGTCGCGACCAGACCCCGGAGCGCGCACACACTCGTGTGGTCGAGCACGACCGGAAGTTCGGGCTCGTCAAGATCAACCCGCTCGCGGCGTGGACTCACGACGATGTCTGGGCCCACGTCTACGCGCACGACGTGCCGGTCAATCCGCTGCACGACCAGGGTTATCCGTCGATCGGCTGCCGGCCTTGCACGACGGCGGTCGCCGCCGACGAGGATCCTCGCGCTGGTCGCTGGCGCGGTTCGTCGAAGCAAGAGTGCGGCCTACACGTCAAGGAGGGTGCGTGAGGAAGACGTTGCATGTCGTGCGGAAGCTGGGCGTGCGTGCGTCGATGATCGTGTTGCTCGTCGCCGCCGCCGGCCCCTGGCAGCAGCGCGCGGAGATCTTGCGATGACGTTGTATCCCGCATTTCTCCATCTCGCAGGTCGCGAGGTCTTGCTCGTGGGCGGAGGCCAGGTCGCAGCCTCGAAGCTCGCTGACTTGCTGAGCGCTGGTGCGCGCGTGACCGTGGTTGCGCCGGTGATCTCCGACGCGATCCGCGCCCGCGACGTCTCGCTCGTCGAGCGCGGCTTCGTCGAGACCGATCTCGATGGCGTGTGGTGGGTCTGCGCGGCAGCGCCCCCCGAGGTCAATCGCATCGTCGCGAACGCGGCCGAGTCTCGCCGCGTGTTCGTCAACGCCGTCGACGACAAGGGGGCCGCGAGTGCGTTCCTCGGTGGCGTCGTGAGGCGCGGGGACGTCGGGTTGGCGGTATCCACCGGTGGTGCCGCACCCCCCCACGCCGGACAGCGGCGCGGAGGCCACCACGCCAAGCTGCCCCACCACCACGACCCCAGGG
>JANNBP010000004.1:0-6998 GCA_031385555.1 Deltaproteobacteria bacterium
TGTTCCACACGCCGTTCGGCTGAAACGAGAACTGCAGCGCCTGCACACGCAGCGCATCGACGCCCGCGATCGCGCGCGCATAGCCCGCCTTCAGCGTGGGATCCGCCCGGGTCTCGAGCTCCTGCTTGACGCGATCGTCGAGGCTGACGGCCGATGTCGGCGAGCCCGTGGTACGCGGCGTGGCGGCCGGACGCGGCTCGCGATTCGCGGGCGTCGTCGGGTTCGGCGCGGCACCGCTGCCCGACGGTGCGTTGACCGTGCCTGCTTGCGGCGCGTTCGCCGGCTGGTTGGTCGGACGTGGCTGGGGCGCGGGCGTGCGCGGCCAACATTCCGCCGCCGCTGCGCTTGTTCTGCGCGACGTGGACGAGCTCGTGAGCGATCACGTGGCGGCCGAACGCGCTGTCGAGATCGAGGTGATCGGCGATCGCGATATCGGAGCCGTGCGTGAATGCCGTCGCATCGAGATTGCGCGCTGCTTCGGCCGCCGCACCACCGCGGTGGAGTCGAACGTCCGAGAGATCGAGGCCGAGGAGCTGCGAGTACTCGCGCGTCATCGCGCCGGGCAACGACGCACCGCCGCCACGCAGGGCCCCGATCGCCGCGCGGATGCGCTTGAGATCGGGCGTGCGTGCATCGACCTGCTGCGCGCCAACCAACGTCTTCTTGCCCGGCCACTGCGGACGTACCTCGGGCTCGTCCTTCTTGCGCTCACTATCCGCAGAGACGTCCCGCTCGTTCTTGCGCTGATGACGAAGCTCCATCGATCGCAACAGTCCTTATCCGGCCAGAAACCCTCGGTTCTTACTGACCTTTTCAGTTTATCCCAACCACGGATCTCGCTGCTGTCATTTCATGGGGTTATCTATGCCGGGAGCGTCGTCCAGGTCCGTGATTCCCGGATCGGCGTCCAAACGATCTCCTGGACGGCGACCGCAGCCTCCCTGTCTTGATTCCGCGCTCCACGAGCTGTTCCAGCGACGTTGCGAACGGGGTCGTGGTTCTAACGACGTCGGACTAGCGAGCTCGGTCGGAGCGTTGCGATGTGGCGCGATCGCTTGTTCGCTTCCTGCTACGCAAGGCGCTTCTGACCGTCGCGCACCTCCGTGATTCTGGGCTAGCGTGCCGTGGTGACCCCCAACGATCTCCTTGACCGACTCTGGGTCGAGGGTGCCGGCATCGATGATCGGCTGGTGATCATGGCCGCGCGCGAGGCCAATCCCGAGCCGGTGGTCGCCGACGAGCTCGCCCTGTGGAACGACTGGATCACCTGCGATGACGGCCACGCCACGGGCACGAACGAGCAGCTCGCGCAGCGGCTCGCGGACGATCCTGCGTGCCGGCTCCTGATCATCGCGGTCGAGCTGCGGGCCGCGGTGTCGGGACGCGATCACGAAACGATCGATGACGCGCTCGAGGCGATCGATCGCCTGATCCTGATCACGCCGCGCGAGGACGAGCGAGGAGCCACCGCGCACTCCGCCGCGGATCTCGCGCTCGCCGAGACCGCGCTGTACGGCAAGGATCTCCCGGCCGCGCGCCGCTGCCTCGAGCCCGTGATCTCGCACGGTCCGCTGTCGATGCGGATCACCGCGTTCATGCGGATGGCCACCCTCGCGCTCGCGAACACCGACGTCACGACCGCCCAGAAACGCGCGCGCCAGGCGCTGACGCTCGCGCGCACGACAAGTCGCCTCGGCCAGGGCAATCAAGCGCAGCTCCTGCTCGGCCTGATCTCCGCGATGGCCGGCGACACCGAGCACATGCGCCAGGCGCTCGAGCCGCTGCTCGTCGCCGAGCCCAACAACGCGACCACGCGCTTCCTGCTGGCGGGTCTCGAGCAGAACCAGCGCGCGCTCGAGCTCCTCTCCGAAGGGCTCACCACCGCCGCGTCGTCCGGCGATGCGCTCGGCTACGCGCTGTGTGCGCTGGTCGGTTCGCGCCGCTACGTCGCGATGGGCAAGCGTGCCGATGCGTTGCTCACGATGTCGATGGTGCGCGTCCAGCTCGACACGCATGCACCGCAGCTGCTCGCGGTCCTCGACACCGAGCTGACGACCTGGAAAGACACGTGGGGCGCGGACGAGTTCGCGACCGCCGAGCGCGCCGCGATGGATCTGCTGCGCGCTAGTTCGTAGTCGCGTCGAGCATCCGCCACGGCTTCGGAAACCACGCGAAGCGACCCTGCATCCAGACCAGCCCGTCGTAGGTCATCCCGTGCTGACCGCCGGCTTCGTAGAGCCGCCACACGATCCAGATCTTGTCGGGCTGGAGATGCGTCGCGATCCCGCGATAGCCGCCCGGGAACTCACGCGAGAACTCGTTGTCGGTGAGGAACGCGTCGGCTTCCGTCGCGAACGCTTTGATCCTCGTCTGGTTCGGGTTGCCGAGCGTCTTCGGTGGACTCGACCACAGCGAGGCGTAGCCCTGCCGAGCCTGGTTGGCGGCATCACCGCGGAACACGGCTGCGTAGTCGGCCTCGGTCGGCTTGAGCTTGTCGACCCAGACCTCGGCGGGCGCGGTGGTCAGCGGTAGCAGCAGCGCTTCCGCGATTCCCGCGATCGTGTACAGCTCCTTGAGCTCGATCGTCATGCTTTCCTCTACGCCAGGTTATTGCGCGCCAACGAGATGATCGCCTCGTCCGCCGTCGCGATCGTATCGGCGACGACGTCGGACCTCCGCAGGTACGTCACCAGCTCCGCGTTGGTGCCGTTGTCGAGCCACTGCGAGGACGTCGACAGGTCCGACTCGCTGTTGATCGAGAGCTCGACGTAGCGCAGGTGCGCCTTGTTCGGCGACGGCGCGAACCGCAGGATGCCGCGGCGCCCCTTGTACTTGAGCTTGAGCTCGATCGTGTCGAACGGGCCGTCGGGCGGATTCAGCGTCTCGATCGTCTCCGCCATGATCGCGAGCAACCGAGTGAACAACTTCTCGGGCTCGTACTGCCCCGTCGCGATGTACGTCTTCTCGATCTCGAGGCGATCCTCGAGCTCCTTCCGTGCTTCGTACGCTTCGCGGTCCGCACTGGGCGGCTTGTTCATCTCCTCGAGCACGTCCTTCGCGAACCGCTGCGCGGGAGTCAAATCGTCGTCGGGCACGAGGTCAGTCTATCAGGCCGGAAGCGCGCGCCACAGCTTCGGTGAGGAGGTGGCCTCGACCCGGTAGGACAGCACGTGGAGCTTGCCCTCGAGCCGCACGAATCGGGTCCCCGACTGCGTGGGCATGGGATCGATGAAGTTCCGCTCGCACAGGGCGAGCCAGTCGTGGGGAGAGACCTTGTCGGGCACGTAGCCCGACGACTGCCGGAACCAGTCGAACGAGACATGGCCGTCGGTCGGCTTGAGCGGGATCGCGTTGCCTACGAGTCGGATGCGCGAAGCCGACGCGTGGTAGCTCGCCATCTGCACGCACGCGTCGTGGTAGCCGCGCAGTGTCGGGTAGCTTGCCAGCCGCGCCCCGACGTCGGGCTGGCCGGTGAGCAGGCCGTAGACGTCGAGCTCGATCAGCAGACGCTGCCGCTTCGCACCTGCGGTGATCTGCTGCTCCTCGTTGCCCGCCTCGAGTTGATCGACTTCGAGCGCGAGCGTCTCGAGCGTCGCGAGCTGGTGATCCTGGACGTAGTCGTGGACCAGCGCTAGCTCGTCATCGCTCGGCGGCCAGGTGGGGAGATAGCCGGCAGGCAGCGCGAGCCACGCGCGCGGACCGAACGCGGCCTCCAGCTCGACCGCGAGGTCCGGCCGGAACGGCGCGTAGGTTCCCTCGCCGTCGTCGATCACGCGCGGCGTGGGATCGACGGGGTTGTCGTGGAAGTAGATGTAGGTCGCGTTCGCGAGGTTGCGCGACGCGGCGATCGCCTCGACGCCAGCGCGGCCGAGCTCGCAGCTCCCGAGCGAGAGCACGACGAGGTTCCTCACGTGGGGGCTCTGTGCGAGCGCGATCGCCCCGCGGTCCCCCATCGCCGCGCCTGCCCCATCGAACCCGAGGGACGACAGCTTGGCGACCAGTGGCGAATTCGCGATCGCCTCGAACGATCCCCACGGCGCCGTCACCGACACCCGCTGGATCGGCTGGAGCGCGAGCAACTGCGGGACCAGCTCGAGGAACCGCTCACCCGGGACGTAGACCTCGGTGACCAGGCCGCGCAGGAACTTGTACTTCGGAACCAGCTCTGCGACTCGCCCCGCCCACACGCGGCCTTGCTTCTCGATCACCTGGTTGATCTCGTCGGACAGGCGCGTCGCCTGATCCGAGCGGCGATTGGTGCCGGTGAACAGGCGGTAGGCGAGCTGCTTCTCGAGCAGCTCGGCCTGGGGATTCTTGCTGGCCTTCCAGTCCTCGAGGAGCGCATAGCGCGCGGCCAGCGAGGCAGGTTGCGCCATCACGCGATCGAATGCGGTCACAGCTTCGTTCCTACCATGTCAAGCGTGCTCTCGCTCCCGTCGAGGATTCAGGTCTCGGGCTCGTCCGTCTTCTTGGGCTCGATGCGGTTGGCCCGATCGACGGCCGTCCCGGTCGCTTCCATGACGCGAGGATCCGGCGAGTCCGCGCGGCGCTTGATCGAATCGCCACGCTGCCGCATCACGTCGTTCTCGTCGCGGTCCTTGCTGGAGATGCCGGCCGCCGCCGGTCCCATCACGCGAACCGTGTCGCCCTTGGTCGCCCACACCGGCGCGTTGGTACCCTCTTGCGGCGCGAGAGGAACGCCCTCGACGATCTTGCCGGCCTTCGGGTTCGACGGTTGTGCGGCGGTGTTGGCGTCCGCCACCGGCTGACCGGCATTGATCACCTTGCTGTAGCGAACAGGGTAGAACGTGACGTCCGGCGGCTCGCCGTGGGAGTACGTCACGACCGCGCCTTCGCCGTGCGCTTCGATCTTCACGATCCGATCGGTCGTGAGGTTGACCTTCGAGCTCGGGTTCAACGTCTCCTGAACGCGGTCGACTTCGCGGAGTCCCTTCACGCCGGACTCGTTGGTCGAGCCCTTGTTGGCCGGGCTCTGCGACAGCTGAGACGACGTGCCACCCCAGTCGACCTCGATCGCGCCACGGCGCTTCGCCTCGATCGCCGCCCACGCGCCGGTCGGACCGAAGCCGAGGACGAGCACCTTGTCGCCCGAGAAGTCGGCCGTCATCATCGCGTCCTCGCCGTTCATCATCACCTGCTTCTCGGCAGGGCGATCCGGGTTCTCGGTGAGCCGCTTGCGGTCCTTCGGCGAGAGGATGCTCTCGTCGGGCATGCGCGCGGAGCCGATGCCGGTCGTGATGTCGGTCGCCTTCGCGTAGACCGTGATCTCCTGCCCGTTGACGATCATGATGACGCGCACCGGGTGATCGGAGACCACCCAGTTCTTGTCGCCGTGCGTCTCCTGGGTCTCGACGCGGAGCACCTTGGCCTCCGCGCGTGCCACACCGATCCGGTTGCGCGCGAGATCCATCGCGTCGTGCATCTGACCCACCGTCGAGAAGTCGCCGGTGTCTTCCGTCGCACGCTGGAGCTCGTTGTTGCCGCCGCGGAAGATCGGGTGCTTCGACTCGGAACCGTCGAACACCTCGGGGCGCTGCCCCCACCGCATGTTCGGGCCGGTCTGCGCCATCTTCGCGATCAGATCGGGGCCACCGACGACGAGCATCGTCGACGCGTCGATGAAGCCATCGGAGCCCTTACCGAGGTTGCCCTTCTCGGCGAGGCCCGCGATGTTCGCGAGCCCGGTCGGCCCGTCACCGACGACGATCCGATCCGTCTTGAACGGCTTCTCGGGCGTCGTGCCCGCGAGCATGTCCTGGAGGTCCTTCGCCTTGTCGGCGGCGCGCGCCGCGTAGTCCTGAGCGTCTTGATGGACGCCATCGGCCTGGGTGCGCTTCTCGACGCGTGAGTTGACGCCTTCGCCGATCGCCTGCTTGGCACCTGGGAACACCGAGTCGAGCTCGGCGAGGCGCGCCTGGTAGTACGCCGGATCGGCGCCGCCGAGCTGGAGCTTCTCCATCAACGCCTGCGCCTTCTTGACCATCTCCTGGCGACGGAGCGTCTCGCCATCGGCGATCTTGTACTCGCGCGTCGTGTCGGTCTGATCGCGTTGGGCGAGCCGCGAGTCGATCTCCTTGATGGTCTCGAACACCACACGAAGCTCGAGGATCGTGACCTTGTCGGTCTCGTTGTAGGCGCGGACTTCCTTCGGTGCGCCCGGGAGCACCGTCGACTGACGCTTGGCCGCGTCCTCGCTCGCGTCCTCGGTCGGCGCCGGCGGCAGCTTCGTCTTGCCGACCTTGCTCGAGTCGAAGTCGAGCCGCATCTTCTGCTGCGCCTCGAGCTTCTCCTGCAGGCCCTTGGGTGCCTGCTTGATCAGCTCGGGGTGCTGCGCCAGCAGCAGATCGATCTCGGCCTCGATGCGCGCTTCGCTCTCGCGCTTCGCATTGCGAGCCGCGGCCTCGGAGCGCTCCTTCGTGAGCTGCTTGGGGTTCGCCGCCGTCGTCGGCAGGGCCTCGTCGCCATCGGCGTTGGCCGCGCGCGTGACCTCGAGATGTCGCACGAGTGCTTCGGCTTGACCGATCGCCGACGCCAGCTTCGGATCGACGTCCGCGCCGTTCATCTGCTGCACCTTCGCGACGACGCGCCCCATCACCGCACCGAAGGCGCGATGGATCTGATCGTCGGGGAGCCGCTCGGCGATCCAAACGTGGATCTCCGAGCCTTCCACGAACATGCCGCCCATCTGGTCCGGCACGTTCTGGGTCTTCGCCAGCTTCACCTGCTGCTGCTTCTTCGACCCGTCAGGCATGCTGACTTCGATCACGATCTCGTCGCTGCCGGCGCCCGAGATCACCTTGTAGGTCGAGGTCGGGCTCGTCGACAACTCCACGAAGGCGGCCTTCGTCTGCTGATCGCTCACGTTGTGCAGCGTCGGCGCGCGGGTCCCCACCGCCGAGTCGGTCTGCACCAGATCACCCGCGATCGCCTTCGGATCGGCGACGGGCGGCTTGCGCCCCATCACCTCGTCGGAGGCG
>JANNBP010000060.1:0-39372 GCA_031385555.1 Deltaproteobacteria bacterium
GACCAGCGCGATGTACGCCTCCATCGCCGCGTCCTTGGTCTTGCCCTTCTGCTTCACCCACGCATCGAACTTCGCGCGCCCCTTGAGGTCGAGCATGCCGGGCCGCGAGCCGGTGGCGTCCCCGACGGTGGCCTGCTTGTAGAGCGCGTACATGTCGAGCATGACGTCGTTGCCAAGCCCGGTGACCGGCTTGATCTTGGCCTGCGCATCCGCGAACCGCTGAGCGAGATCGGACATGCCCACGAGGATATAGGATCGCGTGGTGGGGAAGCGACGGCGGGAGACGCAGGTTCGCTAGCGCGGGGCGCAGACGTTCGCGGTCGCCGGCGCCGCGGTGCTCGTACCGATGAAGCGCGGCTCGGTGCGGTTCTCGGTATCCGGCAGCAGCGCGCAGGCGTTGTTCTGCGTCGCGGCCTTCGACACGCACATGCCGGTGTCGGCGACGCGCTCGTCCGCGATGCAGAACGTCGGGGCGCGACCCGCGAGGTCGGCACACGAGCCGGCGCACGCCACGGTGCAGAAGCCCGCCGGGTGACAGCTCCCGGGCTTGCCCGAGGCGGTGAACGCGCAGTCGGCGTCGGTGGTGCACTTGTCGCCGATGAACTTCTGCGGCGCGGGTTGCTGGCCGTGGAGCTTCGGGAACGCCGTCTTATCGTCGAGGCGAACGAACGTGTAGCCGTCGGCCTCGAGCGCCGTCAGGATGCCGTCGAGCGCGTTCGCGGTCGACTGGTGGATGTCGTGGAACAGGATGATGCCACCGTTGAACGCCTTCACCTGCGAGAGCACGTAGCGCTTCATGTCGGAGCGCATGTCGTCGGGGACGAACTTGAACGTCGACTTCTTGCAGACGCCGCCGCCGGCCGCGTAGCACCAGTCGGCGCTGTCGATGTGCCAGCCGGTCACGATGTAGCCGCGATCCTGCGCCTGCTTCTTCGAGGTGCAGTTCGAGCTCCCGAACGGGAACCGGAAGTACTTCGGCGTCTCGCCGGCCTCGCGGATCAGCGCGTCGGTGCGATCGATCTCGGTGGCCACCGTCGCCGCGCTCTGCTCGGCGAGGTTGATGTGGCGGTGCGAGTGGTTCGCGAGGATGTAGTCGGGGTCGGAGGCGACGCGCTTCGCGAGATCCTTGGCGCCGGCGGTGGCGTAGCGGCTGCCGTTGGTGAAGAAGGTCGCGGGGGCGCCGTGCTTCTTGAGCGTGGCGATCACCTGCGGCGTGGTGTCGGGGTTCGGACCATCGTCGAACGTCAGCGCGATGCGCTTGTTGAAGCCGTTGCGATCGGGAACCGTGACGCCCGAGCAGCTCGCGCTGTCGACCTTGCCCTCGTCGCGTGCATCCTCGTACGCCTGCTCGAACAGGTCGGTCTCGTCGCCGTGCTCGTCTTCCGAGGCGCACGCGGACTGCAAACAGGCGGTTGCAGCGAGGGAAGCGAGGAGCACAGCAGTTCGCATGACCAGCCGAGGAGCAAGCAGTGCGCCGATCCTGGGAGCCGGCATGTCGACCAGACCGACACCACACCTGCTGCGATCCGAGGCAGTTAGCTGCTGGCTGGTCGAGTTGCCTGGGAGATGTCGAGTGGCGACTTCCGTAGTGAAGACAGCTACTCTAGCCAGTACGTGTGGCCTCGGGGGCGACAACTCGCGCAGCAGCTCGCGCTAGTCGAGCAACAGCGTCGCGCGATCGATCCCGAGCGTCACGGCGGCGTCGTGGTCCTCGATCACCTCGACCTTCGACTCGGCGCCGGTGAACGCGATGTACGTCACCCCACCGGAGACACCACCCGTCGACGGATCCGGATCGATGCCGAGCGAGACCGCCATCGCGTACGACGCCTCGCCGATGATCGCCTGCGGGCCGACGTCGCCGAGGACGCCATACTCGACCTTGCCGTCGTAGATCACCGCGACGACGGAGCGCATCCCGAGGCCGGCATCGAGGTAGTCGAACCGCGCGCTGCGGCCCGGGATCACCACGAACGGCAGGGTCGCCGCATCGAGAGGGTCACCGTTCGAATCGCTCGCCGCCGTCGAGTCCATGTAGCTCGGATCCGTGCCCAGGTTGCACTGGTCGGACATCTGCCCGTCGCAGTCGATGTCCATGTCCGAGGTCCACGCCACCGCCCCCGGGAACCCGCAGATACTGACGTCACCACCGTCGCTCGTGAATGGCCCGCCGACGACCTCGCACGCGGCGATCCGTGCGAGCAGCTGATCCGCCGTCGGCAACGCCGAGGCATCGGGCGTGGGCATCGCATCTGGATCCGGCGGGTCGATCGCACCGCCACCGCACGCGACGATCGAGAGCAAGAGCAAGACAGAGGTCGCTCGCACGGCGACATCGTACGCGATCACAGCCCGTCGAGTGCCGACAGAAACGGCGCGGTCTCGGCCGAGAGCTTGCGGACTTCGTCGACCGTGCAGCCGAGCGCCGTCGCGAACCGTACGAGCTCGCGGGCCTCGGCCTCCGCGACGTAGCCCTTCGCGAGCACCACCGCGATCGAGTCCATCACGATCATCTTTGCCAGCTCGCCGGGATGGATCGAGCTGCCGCGAAACGGCGACGCCGACAACCGCAATTGCGCCGCGAGCTCGCTCGGCAGGAGTGGCTCGTAGAGGAGCAGATCATCGAGCGACAGCGAGAACCCGGCGCGGGTCTCGACGCGCTCTTGAAGGCGCAGCCCTTCCTCGAGCCCGAGCTCCTCTCCGGCGCGCACGATCGCGAGCACCGCTCGGGCGTAGAGGTGCGCCACGCCGACGTCGAGTGGCTGGGCACGAGCAACGACCACGGCCCATGGTACCCCCCGCTCCGACGGAAAAGGCGCCCGCGATGGGGTAGCTGCCGGGCGCTGTGACGTCACTTACCTTCGAACGCGCCGGGTCGCCGCTCGACGAACGCACGCAGGCCTTCCTGGACGTCGGCGCTCTCCATGATCGGGGCGAGATCCGGGAGCAGCCGAGCTGCCGCGGCGGCCTCTTCCTCGGCGAGGGCCGCGCGCGACGACACCAGCGTCGCGTACACCCCGAGGGGAGCCTGCGCCGCGATCACGGCGGCGAGGGCGAGCGCGCGGTCGAGCTGCGTGCCCGGCTCGGTGACTTCCTGGATGAAGCCGATCCGGAAGGCTTCGTCGGCGTCGAACTCGTCGGCGGTGAGGAGATACCGCATCGCGTTCGCCCAGCCGACCTCGCGCGGGAAGCGGATGGTCGCGCCACCCACCGGATAGATGCCACGCTTGACCTCGATCTGACCGAACCGCGTGCCGCGCGCGGCGACCCGCACGTCGGTGGCGAGCATGAGCTCGATGCCGATCGTGAAGCAGATCCCCTGGACCGCGGCGACGATCGGCTTCTTGAGCCGGGGGCCGACGAGCCCCAGGGGATCGAGCCCACCCTCGGGGACCGGGAACTTGCCGCCCTGGAACACCGGCGCCCACTGCACCAGATCGAGCCCCGCCGTGAAGTGATCGCCGAGCGCGTGGAGCACGCCGACCCGCAGCTCGGGATCGCGCGCGAGCTCGCCATATGCGAGACAGAGCTGCGACCACAACGAGAGATCGAAGGCGTTGCGCTTCGCCGCGCGGTCGAGACCGATCGCGAGCACGTGACCATGGCGTTGGAGCTGGACCTGACCTGCCGTCATGGCCGCAAGGTGGCAGATCGAGTGACCAGTGAGGAAGCCCCCTAGGGTCGGAACGCCCGCACACGCGCGTGTGCACAGCGCTCTCCAAGTGTCCGACTCCTGGCGGGAACAAAAGTCCCTACCGGGATCCGGACACGCGTGACGAGTTGGTCACGCATTTGCTCATCGTGCGTCGCACATGACGAAGACCACGCTGCTCGCCCTGCTCACGGTTGGCATCACCGGATGTTCGACCGAGCTCGTGGAGCCGCAGGGCAACCAGATCGACGACTACATCGCGTCGCTGCCGTACCTGCCCGTCGAAGCAGCGAAGATCGACGCGGGCCCCCGTGGTGCCGAGGCGCGCGAGGGCGACTACCAGTGCGCCACGCAGAACCTCGCCGAGACGCGCCAGTACGATCGGATCGTCGCCTACGCCGCGAACTCCGATGCGCTGTACCCGGGTGCGATCGTCAGCGCCGACTCGGTGCTCACCGGCTTGTTCACGCAGATCGTGCTCCCGCGTGCACCCGCCACCATCTCGGTCAGCCTCGAGAACCTCGCCGGCGGCAAGACGGCCGTGATCGAGAACCCGAGCCTGTCGTCGTATCGCGACGCGCTCGCCGGCATCCTCGACAGCGAGATCACCGGCTCGACGCCCGCCAACCTCTATAGCGAGATCGAAGAAGTTCACTCGCAGCAGCAGCTCGACATGGCGCTCGGCGTTCAAGCGAGCTGGGGCCTCGGCGTCGCGAGCCTGAAGACCAGCTTCGAGTGGAACAAGCAGGACGTTCGCTCGCGCTACCTCGTCCGCTACACGCAGGCGTACTACACGGTGGATCTCGACGCGCCGCAGTCGCCGAGCGCACTGCTCGCCCCGAACCTCTTGCTCGCCGACGTCCAGGAGAAGATGGACGAGACGCGCCCACCGGTCTACGTGTCGTCGGTGACCTACGGTCGCATGGTGGTGTTCACGTTCGAGTCCGAGTACTCGAGCGAGGAGATGGGTGCAGCACTCGACTTCGCCTACTCGGGTGGCGTCGATGTCTCGGGCGACGTCTCGGTGACCTACAAGGACATCATCTCGAAGAGCAAGATCACGGCATTCATCCTCGGCGGCGACGCCGGCACCGCGGTCAAGACGATCGACAGCTACGAGGCGCTGATCTCCTTCATCAAGGAGGGCGGCAACTACTCGAAGCAGTCGCCCGGCGCCCCCATCGCGTACAAGCTGAGCTACCTCAAGGACAACTCGCCGGCGCGGATGTCGTTCACCACCGACTACGAGATCAAGGAGTGCGTCCGCGTCAGCCAAAAAGTGCGCGTCGCGTTGATGGGCATCGCGGTCGACGACGACGGCGGTGACGGTGGCAGCGACCTCGAGATCTTCGGAAAGATCTGGGCCGAGGGCGTCAACAGCGGCACCCTGTTCGACAAGAACAGCGGCAACTACGTCGTCATCAGGGAAGGCCAGCAGTTCGGCCAGGGCCAGCCGCTCGCCGAGACCATCATCGAGGTCTCGCCCAAGTCAGGCCAGGCGATCCGCCTTCGCGGCAACCTCACCGAGCACGACCCGTTCTTCGACGACGGCCTCGGCGACGAGCTGGTGCTCAACCCGTTCGAGACCGGCTGGCGCAAGGACACGACGATGACGTTCACCGGTAGCAGCGCTCGCATCCGCGTGATGTTCAAGCTCTCGCCGATCTAGACTGCGGGCGTGGCAGAGCGCATCAAGGTCTCGACGCTGGACGGCTACGCGAAGTGGGCCGAGAGCTACGACTCGTATCCGAACGGCCTGATCAAGATCGAGGAGCCGCGGGTGCGTGGCTTCCTCGGCGAGGTCGCAGGCAAGCGCGTGCTCGACGCGGGCTGCGGCACCGGCCGCCACACGCAGTGGCTCGTCGAGCGCGGCGCGCGCGTGACCGGCGTCGATCCGAGCCCCGAGATGCTCGCGCACGCGAAGGTGAAGTGTCCAGGTGCCGAGCTCCTCCTCGGGACGTTCGCACCGCTCCCCGCTACAGACCGCGCGTTCGATCTCGCGTTGAATGCCCTCGTACTCGAGCACCTGCCCGAGGTCGCGGGCCCGATCGCCGAGCTCGCGCGGGTCGTGGTTCCGGGCGGGGCGATCGTCGTTTCGGTGTTTCATCCGTTCTTCGTGCTGCGCGGGATTCCGGCGCACTTCAAGCACGTCGACGCCGTCGAGTACGAGATGCCGTCGCACGTGCACCTGGTGAGCGACTACGTCCGTGCCGTGAAGCAGGCTGGCCTGGTGCTCGAAGACCTCGTCGAGCCGGTCGTCGACGATGCCCTGATCGCGGCGCTCCCGAACTTTCACAAGCATCGCGGTCATCCGCTCGCGGTGATCTTCAAGGCGAGCAAGCCGTGATCATGGCGGCCTCTCCAACGGTCGCATGATGCGGATCGCCTGCGACCACTACCCACGCGAACCGGCGGTTCAGCGACGTCGAGCTCACGGGCGCCGCGGTGGACGTTCGGTCAACGCAGCGCGCCGATCGTGAACGTGCGGCCGTAGCCGCGAGACACGTTCTCGATGCGGACGGAGATCGTACCGTCGGTCGAATACGTATAGGTCTCGGCGATCTCGTCGCCTTTGATGGTGCGCCGGTCGTTCGGCACCGCCGCTAGCTCCGCCTCCCCTTGGCCATCGAGCGACGGATCGTAGGGGAAGTAGACGTCGGCGCAGGGCACGAGGTCCTGGATCGGCTGGCCCGCCTCGTCGAGCGCGCCGCACTCGAGGAACCGCAGATGCCCGACCGCGTGGGTGGGCCGGTAGCGCCGGGTGACGACCGGGCGGTCGGTGTTCTTGCCGATCAGCGAATCGAACACCTTGTCGGTGCCGTGATCGGCCTCGCGCCAGACGCCGAAGTGTCGCGTGATCGCCTCGCGCACGATCACGCGCTGCGTGGGATCGGCGGCGATCGCGAGCCCCACCGCGGTAGCGGCGAACGGCTGCGGTGCGAGCTGGAGCTTCTTGCCGAACCGCTCGCGCAACGTGCGCCCGACCGCCGGAAACGCGACGCCACCGCCGACCAGGTACACACCACCTAGCTCGCGGGGATCATCGGGATCGATCCCGCGCTCCACCAGGCGCTCGAACAGCTGCTCGACCTGACGGATCGTCTGATCGATCAGCGGCTGCGCACGTGCGTAGAGCTCGCCCACGTCGATCGCGACCGAGTCTCCCTCGGAGTCCTCGAGCAGCAGCTTCTTCGAGGTCGGGCGCAGACTCTCCTTGGCCTCGCGCGCACGCTCGAGCGCCTGCGGCGTCGGCACGATGCCGGCGAGATCGCAGATCAGCGCGTCGAAGTCGTCACCGCCGAGGGTCATCAGCCCTTCGCTCGCGATCAGCTCGAAGCGCTGCCCCTCGAGCGACACCGCGGAGCAATCGAACGTGCCGCCGCCGAGGTCGTAGACCACGACGTACTTCTTAGGGCTGCGCCGTTTGCCCGCGCTGAGATCGGAGAGATGGAGATGCGCGAGCTCGATCGCCGCGGCGGTGGGCTCGTTGACGAGCCCGACCGGCTGGAACCCCGACCGCCGGAACGCCTCGAGCGTCAACCAGCGCTGCCGCGACGGGGCGCTCGCCGGGACCGCGACCATGGTCTCGAACCGCTCGTTCGGATCGAGGTCCAGGTTCGAGCGCTCGACCAGCACCCGGCGCAGATCGCGGAGGAACAGCGTGGCGAGGTCGAGGGCGGTGACGCTCGGCAGCTCGGGCACCGGCTGATCCGGCGCGAGCGAGCTGATCACGCGCTTGATCGATCGGATCGCATGCTCGGCGCTGCCATCCGCGATCGCGCGGGCCGCATCCCAGCCGACGATCAGCTGCCCGTCGACGACAGCGGCGACACCCGGGACGTACTCCTTGTACTCGCCGTCCTCGTCATACGACGCGACGGGATGCCTCCCATCGAGGACCGCCGCCACCACGGTACGCGTCGTACCGAAATCGATCCCGAGTCGCATGATGCGCGCAGCATAGTGCTTTCAGCGGCGCAGTTGCAGGCGTGGCTTGCCGGCAGATCTCTTGGCCCGCTTCGCCGCCTCGCAGCTGTAGCGGAGCGTCTCCGAGGCCAGGAGCTCGAGCGTGTGCGGAGCCTCCTCGCTGCCCGAGAAGTAGGTCACCGACGAGAGCGCTTCACCGTTCCACGCGTAGACATCTTCGGAGTCGATCATCGACGGATCGCTGCCGGTCCACGTCTCGGCCAACGCGCGGCCCTCCGCGTCGTAGGTCAGCGTGCCGACGAACGCTCCGTTGCCCGTCTCGATCGTGATCACGCCCGCGGCATCGTCGTAGCTGTACGTCGTCGGATCGCCGGCATCGGGGAGCGCGGCGACCAGGCGCTCGAAGCCGTCGTAGGTGAGCTGGTAGGTCACCACCGGCGTGCCCTGTTGCGAGATCACTTCCCTCGCGGGCAGCGCTCCGGTGAAGTCGGCGAACGCATACGACCACTGATCGGAGGTCTCGCCATCGTCGTACGACCACGCGTAGTCGATCAGGTTCGCGCCGTCGTAGCTCGCGGCGATCTCCGAGCTCGCGCCGTAACTCGACGTCGAGACGATCCGGGTGAGGTTGTCACCCGCCCACGTGTACTCCGACGTCTCGGTGGATCCATCGGCGAGCCACACGCCCTCGGCGCGCAGGAACTGGTCGCCAGCGTACGCGAAGGTGTAGCGGAGATCGGGGTCGAGATTTCCGTAGTACGAGATGTCCTCGCCGCACGCGACGTCACTCGCCGCGCGTTCGAGGTGTGGGGTGTTGGAGACGCCGGGCAGGATCTTGTCCTCGGCCGGAGCGGTCGTGCAGGCGGGGATCAACAGCGCGAGTCCAAACAGCGTACGCATCGTGAGCTCCTTCATGTGTGCGAGTTGGGAACGCGACGCGGTGATCGCGGCAGACTCGATCACGAACGTGCGATCACCGAACGCGATGCGCGCGTCTCAGCGTCCGCTGTCGCAGTCGTACAGATACGTCTCGATCTGGACGTCGTCGCCGGAGCGAGACGTCATCCGATCCAAGCGATCGCCACTCCACGTGTAGAGCTGCTCGGTGTGAGCGGCCATCGGATCGCTACCGCTCCAGCGCTCCGCGAGCTGGTGATCCTCGCCGTCGTACTCGATCACGCCGACGAACGCGCCGTCGTCGGTATCGATCGTGATCGTGCGGGCGTCGTCGTCGTACGTGTAGACCGTCGTCGAAGCGTCGCCGGTGGCGAGGACGATCCGGTTCGTGGCGTCGTAGTGCAGCTCGAACGCCGCGGCGAGCTTCCCGACCTCGATGATCTCGCGATCCGGCAGGCCGCGCACGTCGTATTCGTAGCGATGCCGCTCGACCCTGGGGCCGCGCCACGTGTACTCGACGAGATCGCCGAGCGACGAGTACAGCGCCTCGATCTCGACGACGCTACCGTCCCACGTGCTGCGCTGGACCACGCCAGTCAGCTGATCCAGGTTGTCCCAGCGGTAGGCGATCGTGTCCTCGTAGGGCGAGTCGGTGTACGTCCCGCGCGCGAACGCGAGGCGACCGAACGCGTCGTAGAGATAGCGATAGCGCAGCGCGATCGGTCCGCCGAACGAGATGTCGGTCCCGCACGCTGCCGCAGGCAACGTGCTTCGCAGCTGGGATGCGCGCCAGATGCCGGGCACCGGGTGCGCGGCCGGGGCCTCGCATGCGGCGAGCAGGAGGATCCACCACGCCTTCATCGCCGCACCCCGATCCCGAACATCGCGGTGGCGCCGAGCGAGGTGTCCCAGCGCATCGGATCGCGCTGCAGCGTGTAGCTGTCGAGCTCCACCAGGACGTTCGCGACCACGTCGCGCGTGACCGCCACACCCACGCCGGCGCTCGCCCCGAACACCGCGACGCCGGTGGTCCGCGATGGCGCGCGACCCATCGTCGAGAACCGTTGCCGCAGCGCCGCCCCACCGAGCTGGATGCCCGCGGACAGCGAGATCGGACCGAGCGACCAGGCGTGCGCGATCCGGGCGTCGAGCGTGACCGCGTCGGTGGTCGACGCGAGGAACGCGTTGGCAGCGCGTTCCCGGCAGGCCGCCACCCGCGGGGCGATGGTCACCCAGCCGAGATCGAACGCATAGCCCGCGATCGCACCCGTGCATGCTTCCCCGTGCTCGACGAGCGGAGACCGCACGATCAGCCCTGTCTCGATCGCATCGCGCCGTGGTCGCTCGATCCGCGCGATCACGCCCTTCCCTGCCACACGCACGTACGCGATCCGCGTCAGCATGGCCTCGTCGACGACGCGCTCCTCACCCGCCGCGACCGCGACACTACCCTCGAGCAAGTGACTCTCGAGGCGCTCGCGCACGAAGTAGGTGCCGGCGCGCACGTTGAGCGTGCGCACGCGATCGTGGACGCCGACCTCGGCGATCACCGGCCCCTCGGGTCCACCCGCCATCACCAGCACGTCGCGATTCACCGGCACGCGCAAGCGAGCGCGGCGCGGACCCAGCGTTCCAGGCCGGGTCAGCACCACCGCATCGCGGCCGGCGAGCTCGTCGCGAAACGTCGGGTGCTGCATGCCTGCAAGCGTGCGACTCGACGCCCGCAGCGTTCCGGCGCGCGCGTACTCGTAGGCCTCGGTGGTCGTCACCTCGCCGTCGCCGTCGGCATCCGCCGGCCCGGCGAGCCCCGACACCAGGAAGTGCGTGAAGAACGAGCCCTTGATCGCGTCGCTCTCCTGCGCCTGCTCGCTCGCCGCACTCGCGCTCCACAGCACGACACCGTCGGCCGCGAGCGTCTCGCCGAGGACGATCGGCACTGGTGCACCGACGGTGCCACCCTTGACGCGGGTCAACGCACCCGAGCGGCAGGCGTCGACGATCATCATCCGGAACGCCGCCGGCGAACCGCGCACGAGCTGTTCGAGCTGTACGAGTGGCAAGCCCGATGCGCCGAGATGCAGCCGCTCCGCATCGGCGTGGCCGCTGTAGTAGACGAGCAGCATCGCGTCGCCGCCGCCGGCTTGCCGGATCCGTGCGTTGAGCGCGATCAGCGCCGCGCGTGCGGCTTCCGCATCACCGCCGCGGACGACCACGACATCTCCGCTCGCAAACCCACCGACACCGACGAGCGACGCCGCGAGGCGGTCGGCATCGAGCTCCGCGTAGCGCAGCCGCTGCTCGTCGCGATCGCCCGCGTCGTTGCCGAGCACGAGCGCATAGCGATTACCCGCAACCGCATCGCCGGCGAGGGCGAGGAGGAGCAGCAACGCTAGCTTCATCGCGACGCCTTCGCGAGCGTGAAGCGATCGAGCGTGCAGGTCGAGGGAGGAGCCGTGACGTCGAACGGCTCGGGGCAGAACATCGCCGTGAGCTGCTCGTCGCCGAGCGTGGCGTCGAGCTCGATCGACAGCGGCAGGAGCTGCTCGCGCCCCGGATCGAGCGGACGCGGTGCGACGTAGACCGAGCGCACGCCCGCCGCATCGTCGCCGATGATCGCGAGCCACATCGGGGTCGTCGTCGTCGTGAACAGCTGGATCCGGTCGTGCGGCGTCACCTGCTCGCGAAGCGCACCGCGGCGCACCTGGTTGTCGTGTGCGACGTAGAACCCGACGACGGCTGCGCCCTTGGTGCGCACCCTCTCCTCGACCGCCGGCGAGCTCGCACGTGGCCACGCGAAGACGAGCAAGAACCCGGCGGCGAGCGCGGTGGTCGCGGCGATCCAGGGAGCGATGCGTCGACGAGGCGCGCGCTCCTGGAACCGCAGCGGGAACTCGAGCGGCAGCGCGAACGTGCGCTGGACGTCGAGGGCGTCGTCGAGCAACGCGTTGCACCGAGGACACGACGCGGCGTGATCGCGCATCGCCGAGGCGTCGTCGGCGGGGAGCTCGCCCGCGAGCAGGCGATCGATCGAGAGCTCGGAGACGTGTAACCAGATCATGCGACTCGCTCCTCGATGCGTTTGCGGAGTGCCTTCGCGAGATCGCCGACATGGCGGCGAGAGCAACCGAGCAGCCTCGCGACTTCGTCGTGGGTCAGCTCGTCGCAGTAGAGATAGACGGCGAGCGCGGCCTCCTCGTCGGAGAGCCGCGACAAGATCTCGCACGCGAGCGTTCGATGCTCGCTACCGCCCGACGACGAGCTCTCGCGCCGCTCGATCGCGAGGAGCCGCGTGCGATTCTTGCCGTCGCGGATCCGATTGAGGCACGTGTGGGTGGCGGCCGCGTACAGGTAGGTCGCGATCGAGCTGCGCTGCTCGAACTGCGCGGGGTTGCGATAGAGCTCGAGGAACACGTCCTGGACCACGTCGCGTGCGTCCTCGTCGTTGCGCAGGATCCGGCGCGCGCGGCGCATCACGGCGTGGCCATGCGCGCGGTACAGCTCGTCGAGCAAGCCGGGCGTCATCGCGACCGCACCTGGATGACCAGCGCCTCGTCGTCGGCCGCGGGAGCCAGCTCGTACGCGCGACGAACCTCGCACGCGCGACGCTTCCACCCGGCCGCGACGCACCGCTCGACCAGCGTCGCCTGGGCGCGCGGTGCGGTAGCCGGCGTATACGCGCGCAGGTGATAGCCGGCGGCGAGAGGCCCCCCGAGGTACGCCGCGGCCGCCGAACCGTCGGGAACGTCGCTCGCCGCGAACACCACGACGTGCGTGCGCGCCAGCCCGCGCGGCTCCGGTCGCTTCGCCGTGGGATCGGCGACCGCATAGATGTAGGCCTCGGCGAGCTCGATCCCGTCGAGCTCGAACCTCACGCTCGACGGTGGTGGCGAAGGGATGGAGACCCGGAAGGCGGCGGGAAACGCCAGCGTCACCGGCACCGCCGTGGTCTCGATTCCGGGACCGCCCGCACCCCGCGGGTCCTGCCACAGCAAGGCGACGCCACCGACGCGATCATCCGGTGCGCTCAGCGTCCCCTCGAGGGTGAACAGCGGTTCGCCCACGTAGTCGCCCCCGGCGAGCGGATCGCACGCTGCGAGCAAGACCAGGACGCACGACCGCATGTCTGCATTTGGAACGCGATCGACGACTTCGGGCACGACTCCGCGATAACGCGGGCTCTCCCAGCGCGACGAGCACCACGCATCACCGGGTGTCGCAGCCCGCGAACCGCGTTCGCTATACAGTGCCCGGGTGAAGGCAATCGTCTTGTTACTTGTCGTCGGCTGCGCGGCGGCCACACCGAGCGTGCGATCGTGGAGGCCGATGGACCGAAGTACGATCGTGGGCGTCATCGAGGCGCAGGCTGCTGCCTGGAACAAGGGTGATCTCGACGGCTACATGGCCGGCTACGCGAAGATCGATGCGTTGATCTTCACCTCCGGCGGCAAGATCCGCCGCGGCTACCAGGCGACGCACGATGCGTTCATGACCAAGTACGCCCAGGACAAGTCGAAGATGGGCAGGCTGTTGTTCGAGATCGTCGAGGTGCAGCCGGTCGGGGCCGACGGCGCGATCGTGCTCGGCACGTGGAACCTGACCGGCAGCCCGAGCGACGGCGGCGGCGTGTTCAGCGTGATCCTCGAGCGCCGCCCCGAGGGCTGGCGCATCGTCCACGATCACACCAGCTCGTCAGGGAGCTGACTTCTCGGGCGGCAGCGTCTGCTGGCAGCCCACCTGCTCGCCGAGCGCGTCGAGCTCGCCGCGCACCTTCGACCTCGCAGGCGACATCACGAACACCCAGACCGCGCCCTCACCGCACGGCTTGCGGATCGCCCAGCCCTCGAGCGCGACCTGCCGCGCATCCCCGAACGCATCGACGACCTGAGCGGCGATCGCCAGCTTGGTCTCGCCCTCCCCTGCACCCGTCACCTTGACCCAGATGTTGTCGGGGTTCTTGATCTGCTGCTTGGTCTCGTCGACCGCCGCGAGCAGCCCGCGGAAGTAGATCGTGAGCTCGGCCTGCAGGATGGGCGCGGCCAGGGTGGCGGAATCCTCGGTGCGCCAGACGAACGCGTACGACCAGTAGCCGCCCGACGTCGGATCGAACATGCCGGGCGCGAACCGCAGCTCCTCGACGCCGCGATGGCCGATGCCGGGCGCGAAGCCGAGCGGAAACGGAATCGTCTCGTGCTTCCAGCCTGCGGGAGTCGGCCACATCCCCGGTAGTGGCGTTGCTGCGATCGACGACCCCGATCCAGGGGATGGCACGACCGCGGGCGGGGTCGGACCACAGGCGGCGAGCAAGACGAGCAAGATGGACTTCACGACGGGGCCTCGATCGGTGTGGCGAGCATGTGCCATCCGCGAACCGATGGCGCAGGGATCTGGCGAGCTCGCGTACAGCTATCAGCTACCAGCTATCAGCTATCAGCTATCAGCTATCAGCTATCTGCGAACGCGTCGAACGCGGACAGCTCGCCGCGATCGAAGAACAACCGCTCGCAGCCATCGCACCAGTCGTACTCGATGTCGCCGGCGCCCTTGAGCGCGATCATCTGGCGCTTGCACTCGTGGCAGGTGGCCGGCGTCGTGCGATGGACGTGCGCACCTTGGGCGCCACCCTCGATCACGTGCGCGAGACCGAGCGAATCGATCGTCTCGGTCTCACCCTTGTCGAGCACGATGCCACCGCATTGAGGGCAGCGGTCGATCTCGATCGAGTGCACCTCGATCAACACCATGTTGCTCGCGCAGGCGGGGCATTTCATCGCCCGCGACTCTACGTTAGCGCCGGGCTTGCCACCAGGCCCGCCAGGCCCCGGCGTCGGTCCCGAAATCGCGGCCACGCGACAGCGCCTTGAGCGAATCCACCGCTTGCGTCCGCACCACGTCGTCGGCATCGGACAGCGCGGTGATCAGCGCCGGCACCGCGACCTCGGGATCCTGATGCGCCAGCAGGGCTGCCGCCGATCGCCGCTCGATCTCCGAGCCCTTCGCCAGCATCTCCACCAGCATCGCCGCGGCCTCCGCGCTTGGCACGGCGCCGACGCCGTTGATCGCGAGGATGCGCGCGCGATCGGGGAGCGTCTTGTCCGAGGCGAGCGCGAGCATGTCCTTTCGTGAGACGTCGCCCGTCGCGTACAGCTTGTTGAGCGCACCGATCGCGACGCGAGAGACCCCGAGATCGGGATCGCGAGACGCAGCGAGGAGCACCTGTGGATCCGACTCGCCACGCGCTGCTTCGTGCACCGCCGCCTGCCGGATCTTCGGATCGGTGGACAGCAGATCTGCGGCGAGCCCGCGCGCCGGTTTGCGTGTGGGTAACGTCGGCTTCTCCGGCACCCTCGGCAGGGGGCGTTCCGCCGGTGAGGCGGACACCGGGGCCTCGGCGTGGACGTCGTCGGACTGGCGGCTGATCCAGAACGCGACGCCCGCGAGCGCGACGATCACCGCGACCACCAGCGCCTTGGTCACGGCTACTCCACGTTCGTACAGCAGCGGCAGAACGCCGTGCCGGTCTGCAGCACCGCGATCCACGAGTTGGTATCGCTGTTGCTGTTGATCACCAGCCCGGTGGTGGTGGAGTCCATGTCGTCGACCCAATCGCCGACGACCCCGCCGCCGCCGATCGTGACCCCGGACTGCATCACCGCCCGCATCTCGCCCATCGAGCAGATGTGCGCGCTCTCGGCGCGGCACTTGTTCGCGCATTGCGACAGCGTCAGCCCGGCGTCATCGACGTCCTCGAGGCAGGTCGGTCCGTGCTTGAGGTACCCGCTTTGGCAACCGCGATTGGTCAACCGATTGGCGCCCATGTCGAGCGAACCGGTCATCGTGTCGCCGGCGGTGTTGACGTAGCGAGGGTCGCCGACCGTGGTCACGCGCAGATCGACGACGTCGGTGTCGAGCGATACCGAGTTCGCCCCGACGATGATGCCGGCGCCCGCACCGATGTCGAGGGTCACCTGCGGACCGGCGCTGGCCGTCGCCGTCAGACCCGCGCCGCCGATCACGTCGGTGATGTCACCGCCGGCGTTGGTGTCGGTATCGACATCGTTCGAGCACACCCACGCGGTCGTCGTCGAGTTGAACTTGAGCACCTGGTTGTTGCTGCACGTGGTGACCAGCGACAGCGTCGCGTTGCCCGCGTTGGTGCCGCCGGTGAGGCCGCCGCTCGCGTTGGTGATGATGCCGGTGATCGTGCCGCCCGAGTTGGTGTCGAGGTCGTTCGAGCACACCCACGTCGCGCCGTTGAACCGTAGGATCTGGTTGGCGCCGCACGTGCTGAGCAGCGACAGCTGGACATCGCCGCTCGCGCCGCCGCCCGACAAGCCGCCGACCCCACCGACGGTGACCGCGGTGAGATCGCCACCGGCGTTCGCATCCGCCGCACACGTCCACACCGCGCCGACGAACTTGAGCACCTCGTTCTGGCCGCAGTCGACGAGCGAGAGCGTGACGTTGCCCGCCGCACCACCGCCGGTCAGGCCGTTGCCGGCCGTGACGTCCGTGATGTCGCCCGTGCCCGACAGATCCGGCGCGCACGCGGCGCTGCCGTCCTCGTTGATCCCGATGATGAAGTTGCCGGTGGTGCAGCCGCCGGTGATCTTGCGCTGCAGCTGCTCGACGCCGAGGCCGCCGACCGTGGCCGCGTTGGCCGCTTCGTTCGCACGCACCGCGTACGGCACGCTGCCGAGCGTGACGCGCGGATCCATCACCACGCCGTCGAGGGTGACCTCGAGGAACAGCTTGCGACCGTCGAGCACCGTCGCGGTCAGCGGCTCGGTCGATCCGAGATCGACGAACAGCAGGCCGTCCTCGACGTCCGAGGTCACGTTCTCGTTCCACAGCGCTGCGCCGCCGGTCGCCGCATCGAACAACTTGAACGCGACCTGGTGCGAGCCCGTCAGCTCGGCCCCGGTCTTGTCGTCGACGAGCCGCGCGGTGAAGCCGACCGTCTGGGGAACCTCTGCACGCGCGGGAAGCGCGAGGGCGAGCACCAACCCGACGACCCCGAGGCCCCTCATCGCACCACCGGTGCGGCCGGGCGGGCCGTCACGAGTCCGTTCGAGATCGGACGTTGGGTGAACTGACGACCGACCTCGACGTCCATCCGCACGCCACCACCGCGCAACCGCGCGGCTCCAGGAACGACTTCCTGCGCCGGCTTCGCCTGCGGTTCCGGATCGCCCGCGGATGCACACGCACCCAGCGTCACCACGACCAATAGCTTCATCATCACGCGCGTCTATACCCGAACGCGCCCGGAGAAGGGTGTGATTTTAATCGCGCGGACCGACGGACGTGCCGAAGGTGATCGTCTCGCCAACGTCCCACAGGGCGGGCGTCTTGCCGACGTCGACCTTCCTACCATCGGCGTCGCGCTCGACCTCGCGCTGGATCGTGACCGGCGTGTCGGGGTGGGTCTTCACCATCGTGAAGAGATCGATGATGTTCTGCGACGCCATGCGCACGCAGCCATGCGAAACGTAACCGCGAATCAGCTTCTCGGTGATCGGGCCGTGGAGCGCGTAGGTGTTCGCACCCTCCGAGTTCTCGGCCGTCAGGCGGAGGAACGGGAAGCCGCCGAAGTACTCCGGGTTGGTCCGGCGAGCGACGTACCACCAGGTGTCGGCCGCGTCCGAGCCCGAGGCGAAATGCCCGGTCGGGGTGATGCTGCGACCGTTGCTGTTCTTGACGCCGACGCCCGCCGGGTACACCGCTTGGAAGCCAGTCTCGCGGTCGAACAAGTGCACGGTCAGACCGTCGAGGGAGACGATGATCTCGGGCGCGACCAAGGTGGGGAGGTTCGTCGGGGTCGCATAGCGGGGAAGGTCCGACTTGCCGTCGTCCATCACCGTGTCCGGCTCGTCCTCGACGCCGTCGAAGCCCATTCCGGCTTCCGGGTCATCGACCTCGTCGGGCGCCGAGGCGCAGCCGAAGGAAAGCAACGCGAGGGAGGCGAGGGAGGCGACGGAGGCAAGCAGGGTGCGGCGCATGATCTCTGGCGTCCGGCGGAGCATGTCGTGTGCCTGACAACGCGCTAACAAGATCGCGAACATCGCCGGATCGTTGACGGAATCTCGAGTAGCCATGGAAGCTTGGACCGTGCACCCGCGTGCACGACGTGCCCACCGCCGTGCGCAGGATCAGCAGGATCAGAAGTAGATGCGTAGCCCGAGGCCGCCATCGACGTCGGTATCGGTGCCGTCGTTGAACACCAGCACGAACGCGATCTCGCCGTAGATCTCGAGCGGGGTCCGGCGGAACCGCAGTCCGAGCTGGAACGGCACCCGCGCCGCGAACACGGTGGTGTCGTCGGTCAGCCCGATGACCGCTCCCCCGATCCCGAGGCGGAACGGCACGTTGATGGTGCGCCCCCGCGCGACCCCGAGGAGCGCGAGGTACTGGACGTGGCCGTAGGACAGGTGGGGATCGTCGAACTGGTTGACGCCGAGGACGATGTCGAGTGCGGACCGACCCTGCAACCCGATCTTGATGTCGAGCCCGGTGGGCTGACCGAGGAACACGCCGAGCCCGATGCTCTCGGCGCGCGCCGAGCCTGTGCCCAGCAGCAAGCCGATGACGACGAGCAGCTTCTTCATGGCTGGGGGGTCGCGAGCTCGAGGTCCGCGCCGAGCGTGAGGTAGCCACCGGTCACCGTCGGGCGTTGCTTCATCTGGAGCAACAGCTGCGCATCCGCCAGGTTCGGTGAGAGCGAGGACAGCCCGAGCTCGGCGAGATCGGGCAGCGGCAGCTCGATCGACAGCTTCTCGCCGATCACCCCGAACAGCTTGGGCCACACGAGATCCACGATCAGCTCGCGGACGGCGGGGGCGTCGAGCAGGCCGCCGGAGGCCGTCGAGATCTCCCAGACCGTGAGCGTCGGGATCTCCTCGATCTTGATCGACACCTTGGTGCCGTCGACCACGATCCGCGCACCGGCCTGCGCGTTGACCGCGAAGACCTGATCGAGATCGGCGAGCCCCACCTCGAGCTGACCGAGCTGGAGGATGAGGTCGCAGCGCACGCCGTCGATCTTGCAGTCGGTCTCCGGCGGCGTCGGCCTGACGATCGGTGCGAGCTTCGCGCTGACGTTCGCCGTCAATCCGCCGAACGTCGCCTGACCTTCGAGGAGCCCACTGTTCCACAGCGAGTGCAGCAGCGAATTCAAGAGCTCCTGACGCATCACGAGGTGGACGCTCGAGCTCAGGGTGTTCGGCGCGGCCGGCTGTGCGTCGAGGCGCGCGGCGCCGCGCGACTGCCCGTGGATCGGCGTCGACGTGGTGCGCACGATCAGATCCTGGAGGACGCTGACGTGGCCGGGTGCGGTGCTGATCGCGGGACCGGAGGCCACGTCGAGCGAGCCGATCGCACCGTCGAGCTGGAGCGTGACCGGCGTGCCGAGGCCGGGATCGAGCGTGAACTCGACATCGTTCAAGAGATTATTGGTCGCGCCGAGCAGCGTCTCGAGCAGCGGCGGCACCTTCTCCGTGAACGTGGGGATCAGCTCGGCCTCGATCAGCCCTTCGATCAGGGTGCGGAAGTCGCTGCTGCCGATCGTGATGAACGCGTCGAGCTCGTCGCCGTTCGCGCCGGTGAAGCCGGGTGTCAGCGGCCCGACCTGCGCGACGACGTTGATCACTTGCACCTCGACTTGGCCGTCCTCGGCGAGGCCGAGCGTCAGCCGCGCGGACGCGTGGAGATCGGCGGTGATGCCGCCGTCGATCAAGAGTGTGCGATTGCCGAACGTGAACGTGCCGTCCATCTCGAGGAACACGCCGCCCAGATCGATCGACAGGTCGATCGCCTGCTGCGGATCGTCGATCACCTTCGCGTCGACGATCACCGCCGCCGGCGTCGCCGCCGGGATCGTGACCGTCAGCTGCGTGTTGCCGCTGCCGAACTGGAGCGCGCCGCCGAGCAGGCTCGCGAGATCGACGTGCCACAGGATCAGCTCGAGCGCCGACGCCAGATCGTGCGCGACCACGGGGCTGGTCGACAGATCGAGCGTGGAGCCGAAGGTGCGCGCGTCGAAGAAGCGCTGGCCGAGCGACAGCTCGATCGCACCGGGCACGTCGAAGCCGGTGGTGCCGGGGTTCGGCGGCAGATAGGCCGGAGCCCACACCACGTCGAGCTCCTGCGCGACGAGCGCGGTGAGGCCGTCACCGCCCTGGACCTTGATGTGGTTGATGCCGAGCAAGGGCTCGAGCGTGGTCGCGAAGGTGCCGTCGGCGTTGACGTCGACGCGGGTGCCGTTGACCCACGCCTCGAGCACGCCGAACGCGGGGCTCTCGGTGGTCACCTTGCCGGCGACCGGGATCAGGGCGGTCTCGCTCGCGAGCAGCTCGGCACCGGGGCTCGGCGACGTGACCTCGACGGTGATCTTGCCGGCCTCGGGTGGCGCGGGATCGGTCCCGCCGCAGGCGACCAGCACGACGAGGAGAAGGGACAGCCTGGTCATTGGCGAACTCCGAATCCACCGGTGAGCACGATGTGCGTGCCCGGCGAGGCTGGGGTCGAGAGCAACGGGGTGGTGATACCGAGCTCGGCACCGGCGGGGAGCCCGTACTCGGCCGCGCTCGCCGGCAGCGTGAACGTCGGGATCGGGAACGCCGGGAGGCCGGTGTTGATCGCGTCGGACAGCACGTCGTTGAGCACCTGGCCGAGGAAGTTCGCCATCGCGGTGCGCTGGTTCTGCGTCAGCGGCGTCTGGAACGACACGAACAGCTGATCGAGGTTGAAGCCGCCGAACGACAGCGTGTCGCCGACCAGCGAGACGTTCGCGGTGGCGCGACCGCCGAACAGGATCGGGATCGGGTTGTTGATCACCCCCGGGATCGTGATCGTCGCCGCGATGCCGCCGAGCATCAGCTGCGCCTTGTTGTTCGTCGTGATCTTCGCGACCGGTGGGAGCCGCGCGTCGATCGTCGCGGTGCCACCGCCGAGCGCGATGGTGGCCTGGAAGAAGCCACCGCGCCACAGGCCGTGCAGCACCTGGTTGAGCGCGCCCTCGTAGAACGCGACGCCGACCGGTCGCGCGCCGCTGGTGCCCATGACATCGAGGGCCGCGCTGGACGTCCGCTTCGCGACGCCGAGGCTGACGCGGTTCTGGCCGATCGCACCCGGCGTGAACCGCGTGCCGAGCCCGAGCAACGCGCGTGTCGGGCTGATGCTGAGCGAGGAGAAGGCGAGCCCGAAGCCGAGCTGGATGGTGCCGGAGCCATCGAGCTTCGGGACGTTGAACGTCGAGCCGAGCGTGTTGACGTCCAGGCTCGACACCAGCTGGTCGAGCAGCGGCGCGACGTCGCTGTTGATGAACGACTTGAGCGCGTTCTGGACCGCGGTGCGCACCGGCCCGGTGACCAGCCCCTCGATGATGTCCAGGAGGAAGCCGCAGAAGCCGGAGCCGTCGAGTGACACCGCCCCGACGGTGACGACCGGGTTGCCGTTGACCGAGGCGCGCA
Organism: Deltaproteobacteria bacterium; assembly: GCA_031385555.1. Classification (GTDB taxonomy): domain Bacteria; phylum Myxococcota_A; class Polyangia; order Haliangiales; family Haliangiaceae; genus JABFXX01. Next base: position 20,944 of record JANNBP010000060.1, read on the forward strand.
TCACGCCGTTGACCAGCGTCAGGTTGAAGTCGATCGCCGCGCTGATCGGATTCGCGACGACCGTGACCGTGCTCCCGCCGATACAGCACGTGGTGCCGCACGCGCGCGCGCGCAACCGGACGTTTGGCAGCGTGACGGTGGCGGTGAGCCCGCCCGGTCGCAGCGTGACCGTCGTCGTCACGGTGTTCCAGCTGATCGTGTTGGCGAGGTAGTCGACGTCGGGGTTGCAGGCGAACACGCCGCAGCTGCCGTTGTTGATCGGGTTCGCCGAGACGAGGCCGTTGTTGACGAGCGTCTTGATCTCGTTGCTGTTGAGGACCACGAACAGGATGTCATTGAGGCTGTTGATCACGCCGGCCGTCGAGGCATCCCCGACCGCGTTCGGATCGAGCCGCAGCCCGAGCGAGTTATCCATCGAGCCGTTCTCCGGCGTGAAGAACGGCGCCGACAGCACGAAGCAGGTGGTGCTGTTCTCCTTGCCGAACTGATCCGTGGCGACCACGTCGTAGAAGTTCATCCCGAACGCCAGCGGCACGGCTGCGGTGAACAGCCCGTTGGTCGGGTTGAAGAAGGCGTCGACGCCGTTGATCTTGACCGACGACACCGTGAACGAATCAGTCACCGCCACCGGCAGGTTCACCGCGCTCGCGTTCGACTGCACCATGTACGCCTCGGCATCGACACCCGGGCTGTCGAACCGGCGGCACGAGATCGCCGGGCCCGCGGAGTCGACGACGACGGGCAGCGTGACGCTGAGCGGGACGTTGTCCTTGGTCGGCGTCGACACGGTCGCGGACAGGGCGTACGCGCCGTCGGCAGCGAACTGGAAGCGCGCCTCCGACGGCGACGGCACGTTCGGCGACGAGTCGTAGATCAAGCCGACGTCATCGACGCGGTTGCCGAACTCGTCGAACGCGGTCGCGATCAACGTGACCTGCTCGTCGACGGTGTACACCGTGCGCTCCGGCGTCAGCGAGCCGACCAGCGAAGCGGGTAGCGTGGGCAGCACGAGCAAGAAGTCGGGCTCGACGTCGGCGGCGCCTTCGACGACGCAGCTGACCTCGTACTCGCCCATCAGCGTCGCGGAGACCTTGTCGGTGCCCACCGTGGTACCGGCACCGAACGGCGAGATCGCGACGGCCTGGGTGAACGTCTCGATCTGGTTGCCGTACCCGTCGAACACCAGGCAACCGACGCCGACCTGCTGGCCGGCCACGGCGACATCGCTCTCGAGCTGGGTCAGCACGCGCACCGCGGGACCCGGCTTGATCGTGATCAGCGCGGGTTCATCGTCGATCAGGTCGAGCGACGGTGCGGAGCACCGCACCTGCGCGTCGCCGGCGCGGACCGCGATCACCAGCTCCTCGGCGTCGAGGCCGAACGAGTCGGGGTGCCGGTAGTCGATCACCAGCTCGGTGGACTCGGCGAGGGGCAACCCGGTCGTCAGATCGATCGCGGTCTCCCCGTTCGGATCGAGGATCTCGCAGCGCGCATCGACGCGTTCGCCGGCGAGGAGTTGCCTCCTCGCGACGAAGGTGTCGACCGTGTTGGTTGGAACGTTGTTGTCACCGCAGGCGGCGGCCGCCGCGAACAGGACAAGCGCATAGCGTTGGCGCATGTAGCTCCTCGTATAGCCGCCCAGATCGGCCTACTCGCCGACGATACACCCTCCTCCTCGACCGCGCTCGTCCTCACGCTCGCCTGGCCTGACGCTCCCACCCATGCCCACTGCTGTGACCGAAGCCGCTCCAGATCTCACGACCGCCCGGAGATCCTCGGCAGGTCATCGTGTGGGACCGCGCGGCGGATCCAGCCCCGACCGGTGCCGACCATCGTCGTGGTCATCAAATTTCGGAACGGCGCCAGCCACCGGCTGTGGGGGAAGGCGAGGTCGCGGAGCAGCGCGAGGAAGCTGCTGTCGCTCTGAAAGAACGGCGTCAGGAAGCGGGTCATGAACTGGTAGTAGTCGAGCTGGCGCTTGCGCCTCGCCGAGTACGCGGCGAGTGCCTGGCGGACGCGAAAGGCCGGGCTCACGCGATCATCGTCGATCAGCGCGACGGCGTCGGCGAGCTCGAGCGCATCGATCAGCGCGAGGTTCGCGCCCTGGCCGAGCTGCGGACTCGTCGCGTGCGCGGCATCGCCGAGGAACACGATCCGATCGCCGTGCCACGGCTTCATCGCGACATCGCGATAGCGCGCGAACAGCACTTCCTCGGGGGAGTGGATCGCGTCGAGGATCGCCTCGGCACGCGGCTCGAGGCGCAGGACCTTGTCTCGCCACGGCGCGAGCCCGGTGCGTCGCCAGTCGTCGACCCGATCGGCGCGCACGCTCCAGAACAGCGAGACCACGGGGATGTTGCGCTGCGGATCGAGCCCGGTCGGCAGGAAGCCGAGCATCGTGTGCGCGCGGTCGACGATCTGATAGATCCGCTTGTCGGCGGCGAGCTCGGTATCGGGCGCGACGAACCACAGCGCGCCCCACGGATAGACCTTGGACCTGACCTGCTTCGCGCACGCGTGGAGCTCGCAGACGCTGCCGTCCGCGGCGACGACAAAATCGAACGGACCGCAGCGCTCACCCGAAGCGAGCGTCAACCAGCGACCGTCGTCGTCGACCGAGGTCGAGGCCACGTGAGCCCCGAGGCGCACGATCGCACCCGACGTAGAAAGCGCCGCGAACAGGGTCTGAAACAGGTTGCCGCGATGCGTGCCGAGGCCGCGCAGCCCGTGGTGCATCTCCGCGTACGGCAGATCGACCATCGGCTTCTTCGTCGGCCCGCGCACGACCGTGAGTCGCTCGAGCAGCGCCCCGCGCGCGATCATCTCGTCGAGGAGACCGAGGCGTGCGAGCGCCGCCTGCCCCGTGGGCTGGAGCGTGATGCCCGCGCCGACCGGCCCCGGCTTCGCGACGCGCTCGAACACCGTGACCCGGTGCCCGGCGCGCGCGAGCAAGATGGCCGCGGCCGAACCCGCGGTCCCCGCCCCGACGACCGCGATGGTGAGCGACATGGCCACTCGTTTTCTCATCGCCCGGCGAGCATTGCACTCCAAGGCCGGCCAATACTCCCCGCCCATGAAGCTCCTCGTCCCTCTCTTGATCGCGGCCGCTGCTAGCACCGCCGGGGCCAAGGGCCTCACCGTCGACGACATGCTCGCGATGCAGCGGGTGGGCGCGCCCGCGGTGTCCCCCGACAACAAGTGGGTCGCGTTCCCGGTGCGCGACACCGATCTCGACGCGAACCGCGGCCGGTTCGACGTCTGGATGATCGGCGTCGACGGCTCGGGCCTGCGCCGGCTGACCTCGCACCCCGACAACGACACCGATCCCACGTGGTCCGCCGACGGCAAGTGGGTCTACTTCGCGTCGTCGCGCTCGGGCAGCTCGCAGGTCTGGCGGATCGCGGTCGCCGGCGGCGAGGCCGAGCAGGTGACCAAGGTCGAGGCCGACGTCGGTGGCTTCAAGCTGTTCCCCGACGGCAAGCGGATGATCCTCGCGATCGAGGTCTGGCCGACCGCGAAGACGATCGCGGACTCGAACAAGCTCGACGAAGCGAAGGCGAAGGCGAAGACCAAGGCCCGCGTCTACGACCAGCTGCTGTTCCGCCACTGGGATCAGTGGGAGGACGGCAAGTACTCGCACCTGTTCGTGTGGAGCGCGGACAAGCCGGCCGAGGCGCGCGACCTGACGCCGGGACAGACCACGGACTCGCCGACCCATCCGTTCGGCGGCATGGACGAGGTGTCGATCGCACCCGACACCAAGACGCTCGCGTTCGTCGTGCGCACGGGTGGCAAGACCACGTCGTGGAACACCAACACCGAGGTGTTCACGGTGCCGGTCGCCGGCGGCGCACCGCAGCTCCTCACCAACAACAAGGGCTACGACTTCGAACCGTCGTACTCGCCCGACGGCAAGTCGATCGCGGTGCGGATGATGGTCCGCCCGGGATACGAGGCCGATCGCGAGCGCCTCGCGATCTACGACGTCGCGGGGCGCAAGCTGCGCGTGGTCACCGAGGCGTGGGATCGCTCGGTCGGTGAGATCACCTGGGCGCCCGACGGCAAGACGATCTACACGTCGACGGATCACGTCGGCAACCACTCGCTGTTCGCGATCGACGTCGCGTCCGGCAAGGAGAAGTTGCTGGTCGAGAAGGGCACCAATAACTCCGTCCGCGTCGCCGGCGATCGCCTGGTGTTCTCGCGCGACGCGTTGAACCTACCGGGCGAGCTGTTCACGGCGAAGCTCGACGGCAGCGACGTCCGCCAGCTCACGCACTTCAACGACGAGCGCGTCAAGAAGATCGAGTGGGGCTCGTACGAGCAGTTCAGCTTCAAGGGTGCGAAGGGCGACACCGTGTACGGCTTCGCGATGAAGCCGGCCGGCTTCCGCGGCGGCAAGGTGCCCGTCGCGTTCCTCGTCCACGGCGGTCCGCAGGGCAGCTTCGGCGATCACTTCCACTACCGGTGGAACCCGCAGGCGTACGCGGGTCACGGCTACGGCGTGGTGTTCATCGACTTCCACGGCTCGACCGGCTACGGCCAGAAGTTCACCGACGCGATCAACGGCGACTGGGGCGGCGCCCCGTACGAGGATCTGATGCTCGGCCTCGATGCCGCGCTCGCGAAGTTCACCTGGCTCGACGGCAGCCGCGCCGCGGCCCTCGGCGCGTCGTACGGCGGCTACATGATCAACTGGATCAACGGCCACACCGATCGCTTCAAGGCGCTGATCTGCCACGACGGCAACCTCGACGAGCGGATGGCGTACTTCGACACCGAGGAGCTGTGGTTCCCGGAGTGGGAGCACGCCGGCGTCCCGTGGGAAAAGCCCGAGGGCTACCTCAAGCACAACCCGGTCGACTTCGTGAAGAACTGGAAGACGCCCACGCTCGTGATCCACGGCGGCCTCGACTTCCGCGTCGTCGACACGCAGGGCATGTCGACGTTCACGGCGCTGCAGCGCAAGGGCGTGCCGAGCCGGTTCATCCACTTCCCCGACGAGAACCACTGGGTCCTCAAGCCGCACAACTCCAAGCTGTGGCACGACGAGGTGCTCTCCTGGCTCGACAAGTACACCAAGCGTTAGATGCGCGCGGTCGTCGTGATGATGGTGCTCGGGTGTGGGTCCACGCGCGATCCGCTCGTCCAACCGACGCGGGCAGAGCTGCGCCCGATCGAAGCCGTGCCCGGGCTCGCGCAACAGATGCCGTCGAACGCGAAGGCGGACTGCCGGCTCTCGCAGGTCGTGCGCGCGCGGTTTACCGGGCAGCAGGTCGTGCCGTGCGGTGCGGTCACCCCGACAAGCGGGCGGCCCGCGTGGGAACGCACGGGTCGCTGCCTCGGCGCCGCCGTCGAGAAGCGGCTGCCGTTCCTCGCCGAACAGCAGGAGGAAGGGACGGACAGCGATCTACGGGTCGCGACCGTCGGCGTGCTCCAGGGCAAGACCTACGTCGTGTTCCGGCTGTCGTCGGACTCGGATCCGTGCGGTGGGGGTTGCCCGCTCAAGGGCGGCACGGCGATCGAGCGCTGCACGGACCTGCTGTCGCCCAAGTTCGGCTGCAACGGGGCCGACTGCGCAGGTTGTGGTGCGTGGGTCGCCGAGGAGCCGTGTGACTTTGCCGGCCCGCAACCGCGCGAGACCGTCGAGGACGTCCTCGGATCCTAGTTCGTCGATCTCACCGAGCCCCGTGAGGAACGACTCGGTCACCTTGAAGGTGTCGAACGGCGCCGTCGAGATCGCGAGGTCCGCCGTCGGGCTGACCTGCGCGTAGCTGACCGGCGCGCCAGCGGTCGAGGTGAAGCCGTAGCTCCGCAGGTGCTGGAGTCCCTGAGCGTATCGGTCGCGCGCGGCTCGAACACTTCGTCGCCCTTCATGGAAATGCCGCCGACATCGAGCATGTTCACGCGTGTGGCGGGTCCTGCATCACAGGGGCGGTCCGTCGATGTCGCTCTGGATCGTGCCCGCGTTGAGCTTCGGCAACAGCACCTCGTAGAGCCGGCCCGCTTGCGCGGCCGTGACGTCGCGCATGCCGCGGTTCAGCCGATCGCGATCCTCGATGCCCCAACGACCGTCGGCGAGGTCGCGCTCGAGCGTCGCCCGCACCTCGCGAAACATCGTGTCGTCGTCGAGCACCTCGAGCGCGACGTCCTCCGCCGGCAGCTCGCGCGTGGCGAACGCTGGGAGCCGCGTGACGCGGGCTGCAGCCTCGCGGGTAGCAGCGGGCTTCGCACCCATCGTCTCCTCGGTGGTCGCGCGACGCACGACCAGCCAGGTCGCCGCGATCGTCGCGACCCACAGGCACGCGATCGCGGGTCGCTTCACTGCATCACCGACGAGCCGGTGACATCGATCGCCGACGGATCAGCCCCCGGCGTCGTGTGGTTCTTCGGAGCCGTGTACGACCCGTTGGTCACGATGATCGCGCCGCACTTGCCCTCGTTCTTGCGGATCGAGAACGACACGGTCGAGTCGTTGCTGATCGCGGCGATCGCCTTGAGCAAGGCCTCGTCCATCGTGGCGCACTGGAGCGTCTTGCCCTTCTCGTCGCGCGCGTAGCAAACGCCGTCGTTGTAGTTCGTGGTGCCGCGAATCCAGCACGAGATCGCCTCGACGTTGTTCTGGCTGTTGAACGCGTCGGCGACGTTGCCGCTCGCATTGAACCAGTTGGGATCCTCGGAGACCACGACGCTCCGGACCCGGTGCTCGCCGGCCTCGACGGCGGGATGCGCAGCGAGGGCAGCGGTCGTGGCGAGCGCAGCGGTGAACAGCAACTTGGACATGCAGCGACCCAGTGCGTCCCGCGTGCCCTACCGCGCTCGCCGGAAATCGCGCAGTTACCTCACGCATCGCCGCCTGACCGCGCAGATCGACCGGTCGATCGGATGCACAATTCGTTCGATGACGAGTCCCGCGACGACGCTCGCCGACCTCGATGCACAGACCGAGACGTACGACACCGGTTCCGATCTCCGGATCCACGCGACCTCGATCGAGCACTTCGGTCGCGAGCTCGCGCAACGGCTGCAACGCGTGCAGGGCGACCCGGCGGAGGCCGAGCCACTCAAGCCGATCCTGCTCGCGGTGCCCGCCATCCACGTCCGGGCCCTGCTGCGCGCCGCTGAAAAGATCGACGACGAGGGCAGCCCGCGTGGTGCCATGCACCTCCTCGTCGAGGCCCTGCACCGCGCGTTCGACGCAGATCGCGTGACCCAGGTCGCCGATGCGCTCGGCTTCATGCTCGTCGCCTATCAACAGCGTACGGCCGCCGAGAAGCTCGACGCCCTCCTCTCGCTCGATCCCGCGCTGCCACGACGCGAGCGTCGCGAGCGCCACCTCGACCTCGTGGAGCAGCTCACCGACGCGATCGACTGGGGTGCCCTGGCCGTGGTCAGCTGATCACTTCGAGGTGTCCACCACGCGCGCTGCGGGCACCGCGTCTCCCGTCAACGTCTCGAGGAATGCGACGAGATCGGCCTGCTTCGCGGCGTCGAGATTCAGCTGCACCAGCTTGACGTCCTTGACGATGCCGGTCGCCCCGACGTCTCCGCCGCCGGCGTTGTAGAACGCGACGACCTCCGCCAGCGTCGCGAACTGACCCGCGTGCATGTACGGCGCGGAGCCGGCGATGTTGCGCAGGCTCTTGGTGCGGAACTGCCCCTTCTGCGCGTCGGCCTGCACGAGACCGGTCAGCTTGCCGGTCGTGGTGTCGTCGGAGAACACGCCGCTGGTGTTGAACGGGCTGATGATCAGTGCGGGCACGTCCTGGAACCGGCCGTTGTCTGTCTGCGGCACGCCCGGTCCGGTCTGCGGCACCGCGAGCGCGTGGAACTGATCGTCGGAGAAGTTGCTGCCGAGGTGGCAGCCCGTGCAGTGCTCGAGGAACAGGTGGAGGCCGCGCTTCGCCGAGTCACCGATCGCGTCGCGATCGCCGGCGACGTAGCGATCGAACGGCGCGTTGCCACTCACCAGCGTGCGCATGTACGCCGCGAGCGCCTTGCCAAAGTTCGCGTAGGTCGTGTTGATGATCAGCTTGTCGTCGACCGACAGGTTGTCGAACGCCGCATCACCGACCTTGCCGGCGGCAGCGAACGTCGCGGTATCGGCGAGCCGTGCATCGAGATCGACCGGGAACACCGCGTCGTACTCGGTGCGGTACTTGTCGAACAACATGTGCGCGACTTGCAGACGCGTGCCCTTCATCGTCGCGCCGCCCTCGGCCACGGCGAGCGGCAACGACCACTGCGAGTCGAAGCGACCGCCCCAGTTCGTCCACGCGTAGAACGACGAGTTGACCATGCCGAGCGCGTTGCGCCCCATCAGCGCCGCGCCCAGCGACACGTTGCCCGGCAGCGATCGCCGATCGTCGAGCGCTTCACTGCCGGCCGCATGGCAGCTCGCGCACGAGACCTTGCCGACCGCACCGACGGGCCCGAGGCCGCCGTTGCTACCGCTATCGGCGACCGTCAGCGCGCCCGAGTACGACTTGTCGAAGAACAGCTTCTGTCCGAGCGTCGCGGCCGCGGCGTTGTCGGCGAACGCGTTCGTCGGATCTGCCGGTGGATTGCCCAGCGGCGTCAGCTGATCGAGCAGCGCTTGCTCGGCCGCCGTGAAGTCGTCGACACCCGGTGGGGAATCGGGCAGCGGCCCATCGGCGGGTGGCGGTGGTGGTGGTGAGTCGGGCGTGACGTTCGCGTTGTCGTCGCCGCAGCCCAAAATAAGGAGGAGTGCCAGGGAATGACGCATCCCCGGCGCTGTTCCACGAACGAGACCACTGCAACTACGCGGTTTCTCGTCAGGGTCTCGCTCTGACCAGGCAAGCCTTGCCGGCAAGAGCGGCCGGGTGGGCAGTGGCTGCCTACGTGTGACGCGTGAACGCCGCCATCATGTGCGTGTGGTCGAACCACACCATCACGTCGAAGCCGCGGGGCACGCGGAACAACCGGAAGCAGCGAAACCCCAGCGTGTGGATCGAGGGATCGCGAGACTTTCCAAGATTGATCGGCTGGGTGACGCGGCGGGATCGCGGGCGGCTGCTCATGAGGTACGGGGTAGCAACCTCGAGACCAGCGAGCGCATTCCCCAACTGCCGGAGATGACTGGCCCGCTAACCCCACTGAATGTCAGTGCGTCAGTGCCTGCGTCGCGCCCCGCGACAGGGCGGCGCTCACATCGTGGACTTCATCACCTCGACAAAGCCGTTGGCGATCTTCTCGGTCTGCGTCGCCGAGAGCTTCTCGTTCGTGCACTTGGTGACGTCCTCGGTGACCTTCGCAGCGATCAGGCAGGTCGCGGCTTCCTTGGTCCACGCGTCCTCCACGCAGCGCGTCGTCATCAGCGCGATGAACTTCACTCCGAACGGCTCGAGCTTGTCGCCGAACTGCTCCGCGAGGCTGGGCTTCGCGATCGCGAACGTGTTCGCACCCGCGCGGGTGCAGTCGTCGCGGGTGGGGGCGGTGGTGACGCTTGGTGCAGCGGCGGCCTTCGGCGGCGCGTCCTGCGGCGGCGGCGGCTCGACGGACGTTGGCTTCGACGCACCACACGCGATCAGGAACACCAGCGCGAATCGCATCGGGGAAGCCTACACGCTAGGTCACTGCTTCGCCTGGGGTCGTCCCGATCGATCCGCGGCGGTCACATTCACGTATGTTCGTGAAGTGACCACCACCGGGGCGCGGGGGACGCCGCACAGCGGGTCGGTAGGCTCCACCGCGGCACGAGAGCGGATCGCGCGCCACCAAGCCGCGGGCGAGATCCTGCGTGCGCGCAGCTTGATCGTCGTCGCGTGCACGCTGTGGCTGATCGTCGGCCTCGGTCTCGACCTGTTCACGCACTCGATCCTCGGGACCGGGTCGTTGTGGTTCGTCGTGATCGTGCGGTTCGTGACCACGGCGTTTCACGTCGTGATGATCGTGCCGCTGTTTCGTTCGCCGCTGCCGTCACCGAAGGTTGCCTCGTTCCTGATCGTCAGCGTGTTCCCGGTCACTGCCTTCTCGCTGATGTTGATGGCCACGCACATGGGCGGGCTGACGTCGCCGTACGTCACCGCGGTGTTCGTCGTACTGATGGGTCAAGCGATCGCGTCGCCCGGTCCGTGGCAGCGCGGCCTGTGGTGGGCGTCGTTGTCGGGCTTCAGCTATCCGATCGGACTTGTCGTCGCGACGCGCTTCGATCCCGAGCTCGCGGCGCAGCTCTCCGACACCAGCTCGCTCACCACCTTCGTGGTGTACAGCGCCGTGCTCCTCGCGGGCGTGATCGTCGTCGTGTGGGGCGGTCACGTGATGTGGTCGCTGCGGCAGAGCGTGTTCGAGAGTCGCAAGCTCGGGCGCTACCGGCTGCTCAAGCGGATCGGCCAGGGCGGCATGGGCGAGGTCTGGCGCGCCGAGGATCGCGCGCTGCGCCGCAACGTCGCATTGAAGATCTTGTCGCCCGAGCACGGTCGCAAGCCGTCGCGGGTCGCACGATTCGAGCGCGAGATCCAGGCGACCGCGGCGATCACGCATCCCAACGTCGTGCGCATCCACGACTGGGGCGTCACCGATGACGGCGTCTGGTACTACGCGATGGATCTGCTCGAGGGTCTCGATCTGTCGACGCTGGTCAAGCGATGTGGCGTGGTGCCGCCGGCGCTCGCGATCCATCTCTTCGTGCCCGCCGCGCGCGGCCTCGCCGAGGCCCATCGCCACGGCATCGTGCATCGCGACGTCAAACCCGGAAACATGTTCGTGATCGCACCCGAGCGCGAACCGATCCGGATCGAGCTCCTCGATTTCGGCATCGCGCGCGTCGGCGACGAAGCCGAGCTGACGGTCGCCGGTGCGGTGATGGGCACGCCCGGCTTCATGGCTCCGGAGACCATCGCCGGTGCCCCGGGCAACATCCGCGCGGATATCTACAGCCTCGCTGCCGCGCTGTACTACGCGCTCAGCGGCAAGACGCCGCGCGACACGAAGCACGCCCCCATCTCGTCGGCCGCGCCCGGAATTTCGCTGAAGCTCGATGACGTCCTCGCGCGTGCGCTCGATCCCGAGCCGAGCCGCCGCCAGATCGACGCCGACGAGCTCGCCGAGGAGCTGGTCGCCGTCGGGCTGACCTGGAGCGGGAGCTTCACGATCGATCGCGACCACTCGATGCCGCCGCCACCGGAACACGACCCCACGGTCGATCCCGAGGAGTCGGCCACGCACGCGGACGCACCCCACGCAGGTCGTGGTTAGAGCCCCGAGCGTGGCGATCGGTTACACACGTGATCGTCGTCGTTCTCGGCAGATCTTTTCTGCGGGTGCCTGTGCTACGCCTCCTGCGTGGAACCGCTCTGCCTCGACGAGCTCGACGACGCCGCCCTCGATCGGTTGCCGTTCGGTGTGGTGTGTCTGAGCCCCTCGGGCACCATCGAGCGCTATAACCGCACTGAATCGGAGCGCGCAGGAATTCAGCGCTGGCGCGCACTCGGTCGCGACTACTTCCGCGACGTCGCGATCCGCGATGGTGTCGCGCTCAAGAAGTATGTCGCCGAGCTACCCGCCGATGGGCACCTTCGCGTGTTCCACACGCTGCACAGCTCTCACGGTGCGGACGATGCGGTGATCGACATCTCGCGCTGCGCCACCGGTCGCGTCACGCTGTGTATCCGGTTCGAGCGCGCCGAAGACCGCCAGCCGTAGACCACGGCGGCTGCGGTGCCGAGCCCACCGGCGATCACCGCGGCCACCAACCCGTACTGCGGCGCGCCGAGCACGATCGCGAGCGCGATCAACTGCGCGACCGTCGCGACCTTGCCGATCGCGTCGGCCCGAAGCTCGCCGAGCTTGACGCGTCTCACGAGGTAGAGGATGCCGATCGGCACCAGCAGGATCTCGCGCGCAGCGAGCAGCAACAGGACCTCCAGCTCGACGTAAGAAGCCATCGCTGCGAACGCGATGACGACGAACAGCTTGTCGACCAGCGGGTCGAGCCAGCCACCGATGTCGGGAGTGGTCGCCCCTCGCCGCTTCAGCCACCGAGCGACGGTGCCGTCGAGCGCGTCGGTCAGCGCGGCCAACCCGACCAGCGCAACCGCCCAGCCTCCATGGGCGAACCACATCCCGGCCGCGAGGGGAATGCGGCAAAGCGTCAGCAGGTGCGCCGGCCACATCCGCGAACCTTGGGCCACAGATCGCACGTTGCCCAGTCCTGTGTTAGGCCTCCTTGATGCACCGTCTGCTTCTCTTGCTCGCCCTCGTAGGTTCCTGCAAGCGCGACAACCCTTCGGGGCTGCCGCCCTCCAATGACTGGGGATCCGCGGAAGCCGATCCAGGCGCGAAGCCCCCGATGGCGAAGACCAACCCGAACCCCGGTGGTGGTGGCGCGGATCCACATGCCGGTGTTCCAGGTGCGCCGCCGCTCAACGGCGGTGGTGCCGTGGACAGCAGCGATCCCCACGCCGGCGTTCCCGGTGCACCGCCGATCAACGGTGGTGGTGCCGATCCACAAGCCGGCAGCATGCAGCCGAACACGGTCCCGCAGCCCGTCGATGCGAAGTCGCTCGAGAAGACCGCCGATGGTCGCTCGGTGCTCGGCCCGTTCACGCTGGCCCCACCCAAGGAGTGGAACGAGAAGCCGATCACCTCGAGCATGCGCGCGGCGCAGTTCACGTGGTCCGAGAAGTCCGGCGAGCAGGCCGAGCTCATCGTCTACTACTTCGGTGAAGGCGGTGCCGGCGGCGTCGAGGCAAACCTCGAGCGCTGGCTCGGCCAGATCACGCAACCCGATGGCAAGCCATCGAAGGACATCGCGAAGATCGAGAAGACCAAGTTCGCGACCCAGGACGCGACGGTCGTCTCGGTCTCCGGTCGGCTGACCACGCAGCAGATGCCCGGTGGTCCCGCGCCGGTCGACATGGCCGATGCGATGCTGCTCGCCGCGATCGTCAACAGCCCGACGGGCCCGTACTACTTCAAGGCGACGGGCTCGAAGAAGACCGTCGAGGCGAACGCCGCCAAGTTCCGCGCGATGCTGACCTCGATGAAGCTCAAGTGATCAGCGCGTCGCGGCGCGCACCGCTGCGACGACTGTATCTGGCTCGGGGAACGTCCCCGCCGATTTCTCGGCGACCTTCGCGCCGTCCACCCAGACGGTGAATTCGCCAGAGCTGCCGATCACGAGCTCGGCCTCGAGCCCGAGGTGTTGCTTGAGCTTCGCCGCCACCCGGGCAGCGCGGGGTTTGTACCCTCAACCGCTGCAGTAGCGGATCGTGACCTTCATGACTAACGCATACCCCGAGATGCGTCGGGTGTCCGCACCATTTGCGCCATCCGCCAACCGCGCCATCCGCCCGCGATGAACGTCTGCTGCCGAGGTGTGATCGGCCCGTCGCCGTTCGTCTGCGGCTCCGGGCCGGCGACACACTACCGAGGAACCGCGACGCCTTGCTCGACCTTCCACGGGATCTGGTTCGCGATCGCCTCGATCGCGCGCGCATCGCGGGTCTCGAGGTGCACGTCGAGGACTACCACCGCCGAGCCGGTCGCGATCAGGAGCCGCGATCCGTCGAGGTTGAACGCGACGCGCTTGATGGGGTCGGAGACCACCGCGATCGCGTCGAGCTGGCGGCCCAGTGCGCTACGGACGAGGCGGACGTGGTTGCGGTCGGCGATCGCGATCGTGCCGCCGGAGCTGTCGTGGGGGCCGGTACTGCGATCGATCAACGTCTGGAGCTTCCCGGTCGGCACGTCCCACGCCCACGTCCCCGACTCGGTGCTGGTGATCACGAGCTGGTCGTCACGAACGAACACGGCGGAGATGTCGCTCGGGCTGTCGAGCCGGGAGTGCTCGGCGCCGGTCGCCGGATCGATCACGAGCATCCGCTTGGTGTTCCACGCGATCAGCAGCTTGCCCGACGGCGAGCGCGCGAGGTTGTACGCGTCGGTCTCCGCGAGTTGCGTGCTGGCGATCTTCCTCCCGGTCGCGATCTCGAAGATCGAGATCCGCCGACCCGAGTTGACGACGACGGTGTCGCGGACGATCAGCGCCTCGTTCCAGTGCTTGACGGGTAGGGTGCGCTCGACCGTCCCGGCGGCGACGTCCCAGACGCGGAGCCCATCGGTGGGCGGATCGCCATCCTGGTCCTCGGCGAGCGCGTAGCGGCCGTCGCGGGACGGGACGAGCAGGGTGGTCTCGGCGAGGGACCGCACGCGACCGTCGCGACCGATCGCGAACTGCCCCTTCGCGCCGTGGGCGAGCAGGGAGTCACCTGCGGCGGAGAGCGTGAGGTCGCCGCCGAGCGCCGCGTCGACCTTGCCGTCGGGCGCACCGGTGTCGCCACGATAGAACTGGACGCCGGTGGGCGTGGCGACCGCGAGGCGACCATCGAACCACACGGCATCGCCGCCGGCCACGCGCGTCAGCTCGACGCCCGGTGGCATCGACCACTCGTGCACGCGCTGATCGGAACCACCGGTCGTCACGATGCGCGTGTTCGTCGGGTCGACGGCGAGCGTGCCGAGCTCGCTGTTGTGCGCCGGCACGATCGCGCGTGGCGCGAGGGTGGCGCGCTCGAACACGAACAGCCGTGGATCGAGCGCTGCGCCGACGATCGCGGTGGGCGTGAACACGATGGCCTCGAACCGTGCCCGCGCGACGCCCGACTCGGCGATCAGCGCGCCATCGCGATCCCACAGCCGCAGCATCTCGCTGTCGGAGGTCACGAGCGTGTTGCCGTCGGGCGCGGGGAACAGGCGGACGACCGTGCCCGCGTGGCGTGGCAGCATCTTGATCAAGTGCGCCGAGGTGCCGAGCGACCAGATCGACGCCGTCCGCCCGGTGGTCCGCGAGTTGTCGATCACGATCCGATCGTTGCCGAGGAAGGTGAGGGCCTCCGCCCCGGGATCCGCGGTCCACGCGACGACCTCCTGGCCGGCGATCGTCCACACCTTGACGTCGCCGTCGGGATCGCATGCGGCGATGCGGGTCCCGTCGGGCGAGAACGCCACCGCCGTGATCTCGCGCTTGCCGACCACGAGCTCGCTCACCACTGCGCCGGTGGCGGCATCGCGCACGGCGACCTTGCGCTGCTTGTCGTCGTCGGACACCGCGACCACGTACCTCCCCGTCGGATCGAAGTGGATGTCGACGCGGGAACCGCCGAGCGTCGGCTCGGTGATCGACCACAGCCGCTTACCGGAGGCGAGATCCCACATCGCGAGTGCGGCCGGAGAGTGATAGACGGCCGCACGCTGGACCATCGGATCGATCGCGGCGGCACCAACGCCCGCGTCGATCGCGAACCGCCGGACGCGTCTGCCGCCACTCCAGATCGAGATGCCCGCGGCCACCTCGACGAAGACGAGGTGGCCATCGCGATCGTAGGCCACCGCCTCGACGTCGTGGCCCGCGCAGCTGAGATCGCCGGCATCGCAGGACGTGGTGAGCGCGGGCGGACCGATCTCGGTCAGATGACGGACGGCATCGCGCGTCGCGACCGCGAGCAAGTAACGCAGCGAGGGGGTGTCGCGGCCGGCCGAGTAGGCCGCGCTCGCGTAGGTGACGCCCTTGGCGCGGTCGCCGTCCAGGATCTCGCTGCGCGCCTGCTCCTCGAGCGCTGCGCCTGCGGCTACACCTGCGGCGGCGAGGTTGGTCTCGGCCTCGCGGCGGGCCGCGGCCTCGGCATCGCGCGACGAGCGTATGTTGATCACCGCGAGCACGGCGATCACCGCGAGCACGCTGAGCGCGATCGCGGCGATCACGACCGACGTCCGATGCTTCGCGAGCCAGCGCACAGCCAGCTCGCGCAGGCTGTACTCGCGCGCGATCAGCTGACCGGCCTCGAACCGGCGGAGCTCCTCGGCCATCTCGCGCGCATCGCGATAGCGATCGGCGGGGGCACGCGCCATCGCGCGCTCGACGATCACGCACAGATCGACAGGGACCTCGGGCGCCAGCGCTCGAAGCGGGGTCGGTGGGTGGAGGATCGAGTACTCGAGGATCAGCTCCGCTGACTTGAAGCGATCCCAGTACGGCGGCTCGCCGGTCAGCAGGTTGTAGAGCAGGGCGCCGAGCGCGTAGACATCCGCCCGTTCGTCGATCGGCTCGCTACGGGCCTGCTCGGGTGCCATGAAGCACGGCGTCCCGAGGATCGTGCCGCTGCGGGTCAGGCCGTCCTTCGACGACAGCTGGGGCAGCTTTGCATCGTCGATCGTGCGGCCGAGCTCCTTGGCGATGCCCCAGTCGATCACGACGGTCTCGCCATACGCGCCGACCAGCACGTTCGCGGGCTTGAGATCGCGATGGATGATCTTGCGCGCGTGGGCGTACGCGAGCGCCTCGGTCACCCGCACGACATGCGGCAACAGTGCGATCCGTTCGGGCAGCGTCGACGTCTCGCCGATCGCCGCGGCGAGGTCCTGGCCGTCGACCAGCCGCATCGTGTAGAACAGCGAGCCATCGGGCCAGCTGCCGGCCTCGTAGATCGGCACGATCGAAGGATGCTGGAGCCGTGCCGTGATCGCAGCCTCGCGCTCGAACCGCGATCGCAGCGTGCCATCGAGGGATTCCTTGAGCGCGACCTCGCGGCCGAGCCGGCGGTCGGTGACGCGCGTGATCCGGCCCATGCCGCCCGAGGCGATCACCTTGCCGGGGTGGAACACGATCGGGTCGATGACCGGGAACACCAGCAGGTCGGGGTCGTCGAACGCGTCCTGCGGCATCCGCGCGACCCACCGCCAGTCCTCGACGGTCTCGATCTGGAGCGCCCGACATTCTGCGCAATCCGTGACGTGGTCTCCGAGGTGCGTCTCCTCGAGGCCTGTCAACGTGCGTTGACCACGTGCGACGAGGAGCAGCATCGCGTCATCGCAGTCGAGACTCATCGCGTGGCATTGAAACATACATCGCGGTGGCGAGAAGTCGGTCGGTGATGATCCCGTGTGGTGGCCGTGGTCTGTTCGTCAACCGCCGCTGCTTGGCAGGAAGGCAGGCCGAGCCTGCGCGAACCCACGGCGAGGTCCCACTCGTGCACGAATGATCAGGACGGCAGCATCGCCATCAGCCCGGCTTCGTCGATCACGGCGACTCCGTTCTTGGTCGCAGCCTCGAGCTTGGCCCTGTGTCCTCTCCTGCACGAGGAAGTGGGGAGGTGCACCACCGTTGCTCCGTTCCATACTCCCAGCACAAACGCGGACTGAGTCGTCAGCGGGCCGGATCCTGGCGCGATCGACCGCCGCCATCATCGAGGTGCACCACCGCTGCTCCGTTCCATACTCCCAGCACAAACGCGGACTGAGTCGTCAGCGGATGGCCGCACGGATCCTGGAGCGATCGACCGGCGCCACCATCGAGGTGCACCACCGACCGCCGCACCGTTCCATCTCACCTGTGCTGAAACGCGAACCTCCCGGGATATTTCCTTTGGGCAGAGAGAACGCCAGCGTCGGCGCAAGCCCTTGTTTGGTTGCGCTGGGTGGGTCCGAGAGGCGTTCGTGCGCCCTGAACTTCAGGCTCACGTCCGAGACAGGAATGCCTGCACACCCGGGCGACCAGCTTCGATAGGGTGTCACCGCGATCACCGACGCCTCACTCGACCCATAGAACTCCATCGCCTCGACATCCTCCGCACGCAACCGACGGAAGGTCTCGGGATCAGCGTGCTCGCGCGAGCGGCGACGTCGCGATGGAGATACCACCGGCAAGCCGACGCAGCTCGTCGATGTGCGGCGCTTCGTGATGAACGGCAGCGCTGGCGTGACGATCGCGACGATCGCAACGGTCGCAACGATCGCGACGATCGCGACGATCGCGACGATCGCAACGATCGGCAACGATCGCAACGATCGCAACGATCGCAACGATCGCAACGATCGCAACGATCGCAACGATCGCAACGATCGCAACGATCGCGACGATCGCGACGATCGCGACGATCGCGACGATCGCGACGATCGCGACGATCGCAACGATCGCATCCTCCCGTCAGCGCGTACGGGATCGGACTCGCGGAGAAACGAGCGGGCCCGGCACTTCGTACACCGAGATCAGCCCGTGCCGCTTCCAGCCTTCGCGAAGTAGCCACGTCCTGGCTCGCCACGTCACGAGCGCCAAATACGTTCGAGGTGGCCGATAGAGGATCGGAGACTCAACTCGCTCCTTCCAGTCGGGAAACGCAATCGCGCTCGAGTACGGATCGACCTTCCAGTCGCGCGCCATCTTGCGTTGATGCTCGTCGTGGTGGCGCCAATTGTTCAACACGTAACAGAGCGCGTTGCGCACGGCACGCGGTGACGTCAACGCACGTGCGTTGTACCGCTCCGTGAACACCTGCCCCTTGCGACGGACGCCAGACCGAAGGCCCACGGCGCGGTTGATCAGCTTGGCCGCTGAGATCTGGAACGACTGCATGCCCTTCTTCAGCGCCACCTTGCTGGCGGCCTCCACGATCAGGTGCACGTGGTTCGACT
>JANNBP010000118.1:0-1923 GCA_031385555.1 Deltaproteobacteria bacterium
AGCGCGCGCGAGCCAGCGCGATCACAGACAGGGATGGCACGACGCGCATCGCCTGCCTCGAAGGCGCTTGGCGGCGGCCCTTCACGGTCGATGAGAACCCGGCGGAGCGAACGATCGATCGCTGGTCTCGTCGATGAGACGCAGGCATCTTGTCGTGGTTGTCGGGCTCGTGTTGGTGGGCTTGGCGGCGTTCGTCAGCAGATGCCAGGGTCGCGAATCAGATCGAGCTGACATCGATCGAGAGGAGTCTGGTCCTGATAGACGCACCTCGCAGCACAACGAATTCAAGGATCGCAGCCGGCAGTCACGTGCCTCGATCGCGGGGACGATCACGAGCGAAGATCTCCGCGTGCCACTTGCGCACGCTCGTGTCTGTGCGCGAGCGGATGATCGAGGGCTGCCCCTCTCTCTTTCACTCGAGTCGCAGTGCACCTACACGAACGCGCGAGGCGAATACGCGATCAGGAACCTCTACGCAGCCACGTACACAGTCTCGGCGATGGCAGAGAGACATCCCGCCGTTCAAGCACCAGACATTGATCTGCGTCCGGGCGAGGCGAGGACCGGTGTCGACCTCCAGCTCTCGAGTGGCGGCGTCGAGGTCACCGGAACAGTGTCCGATATCGGCGGCGGTCCGATCGCGCGCGCACGGGTTCACGTCTATCCGCTCACGAGCTACGAGAGCTCGCCGCCGGTAGAGACGGATGAGAGTGGTGCCTTTCGGTCGTGGGCGTGGGCCGGGGGAATTGGAATCCGCGCGGAAGCCGACGGGTATACCGATGCCACGGAGTACGGAATTGCTCCCGGCTCGTTCACCTTGGCATTGACCGTTGCCGGTTCGTTGAGCGGGACCGTGGTCGATGCAGGAACCGGCCGGCCGGCCGCTGGAGCGCGAGTCACGCTCTCGACAGATGTGGAGGTATCGGGTGGCTACGGCAGCTTCGAGCTCACGGACGACCAGGGCCAGTTCCGGTTCGCAGGCCTCAACGCAGGTCGGTACTCGGTCGCGGCGACCGCCGAACACGGGTACGGGCGCAGTGAGGCGACGGTGCTTGTCGAGCTTGGCCGCAACTCCGAAGGGGCGATCGTCAAGCTTCACCCGGCCGTACGTATCGAGGGCAGGATTCTCCTCGAGGGCACACCGGACACTCCGTGTCCGAAGTCGTGGTTCACACTTTCACTGGGAGAACGCGCGACGAGGGACGAGCTGTGGACGCGCGGAGACGCGGATGGGTTCGTTCGCCACGACGGAGTCCTGCCTGGCTCGTACACGGTGAACATCGGTTGCCCGGGCCACGATCGCACCGAGACCAGCTTCAAGCTCGAGGTGGGTGAACGCGATGTCACCGGGCTGATCTGGAAGTTTACGAAGGCCGTCAGCGGCGCGACCCTTCGAGGCCACGTTCGGGACAGCACGGGAACGCCGATCGCGGGTGCGTACGTCGAAGCGAACGGCGCAGGATGGGGACGCGCGACGACGCGATCGGACGGCGTGTACGAGATCAAGGAGCTGTCTCGGGGTGACGTTTTACTTCGTGTCACGAGCCCGCGAGGAGTCGGACGGAGAGAGGGGTGGAAGGTCGTGGTCCCTGCGAGCGGCATCGTCGAGCAGGAGCTCGTGCTCGATGCAGGAGGCTCGATCGAGGGCTCGGTGGCGGACAGTGATGGAAGACCTGTATCGGGGATCACGGTGATGTCGGACTTCAACGGCCACTACCCAACGGTGACGAGCGGCCGCGATGGCGCCTTTCGCCTCGACAATGTTCCAGTGGGCGACGTGAACCTCTACCTCGAGGAACCGGGTGCACCGCGGCAGCGATCCACCGTGATGGTGCGTGCGAGCGCTGCGTCGAAGGTCTCGTTCGTCGTCGCAGCTCGATCTGGCAAGATCATGGGGACGGTCGTCGATGCCAGCGGCAAACC
>JANNBP010000142.1:0-7828 GCA_031385555.1 Deltaproteobacteria bacterium
CGGGCAGCGCACCGATGCCGCCGGCGGAGAAGCTCTGCCCCGCCGTCAGGGCGCTCGCGCCTGCTTCGGCCTGCGACTCGGCTGGTGAGCTCGACGGACCGACGTCCATCCGTGCCGCGAGCTCCATCGCGGATCCACCCGCCGCCATGTTCTGCGCGACGTGCACGAGCTCGTGTGCGAGCACGTGCTGACCACCGTCGCTCGCGAGATCGACGCCGGGTGCGACCGCGACGTGATCGCCGTGCGTGAACGCCGAGGCACCGAGCTCCGCCGCGGCGGTGTTGTCCTTGTGCAGCGTGACGCCGGAAAGGTCGACGCCGAGCTGACCGCCGAACTTGCCCGCAGTGCCGGCGTCGAGCTTCTCACCACCGCTCGTCAGTCCGCCGACCGCGGCACGGATCCTCGCGATGTCGGGACGCCGCGGATCACTCTCGTTTGCAGCTGCGCCTTCCGGCGCACCCTGCATCGCAGCGTCGACCTTGGTCCGTTTGCCGGGCCAGCGTAGGTCGGCGGCATCGGCGCCCTCTTGGTCGCGCTCCTCTTGCCGTTGCTCGTACCGCTGGCTCATCGGGACGTAATACGGAGGATATCTCGGTGTGCTTCCGCGCGTATCGTCGCCAACTCGGTCAGTTTTTCGGTGGTTTGGCCGTGATGGCCTACACGGAGATCGCCGGGTCACGGCGTGCCACCGCATAAGCCTTGGAGATCCTTGTCACCTATTCCGGCAGCCTCGGGCTAGGTCGCTGATCTGACTCGGGGCGCTCCCGATCTCCGAGGCTTGCGCACCTACATCTCTGGATGCACGGTGGCCTGTAGTGGCCGAGGTTCCCGAGGTCTCCCGACCGCCTGCCGCCGAGCTGATCGCGGTCATCCCACCACGCCGGCTGCGGATGGACGAGCTACTTCGCGAGCTCGGGGCAACTGACACGGTGCTCGCGGCCGGCTCGCTCGCCGAGCGTCCCGAAGCGCTCACGGTCGGCGAGCTGGTCGACAAGGCCGCGCACGCTGGCTTCGGCTTCCTGATCGGCATCCTCGCGCTGATCGCGATTCCCTTCTTCGGACTCTCCACCCCCTTCGGGCTCGCGATCGCCCTGTTCGGCGGGCAGATGATGCTCGGTCGCGAAACCCCGTGGCTACCGCGACGCGCGAGAAGCCGTCCGCTCAAGATGTCGATGCTCGATCGCGTGCTCGGGCTGCTCGCGCGTCGCACGCGATGGCTCGCGAAGCTGACGAAGCGCCGCTGGGAGCCGATGATCCGCCCTCGCCTCGTCGGGCTCGGCGTCCTGATCCTCGCGCTCGGGCTCGCGCTACCACTGCCGATCCCAGGCTCGAATCTGATCTTTCTGATCCCGCTGTTCATCTACGCCGTTGGCGTGCTCGAGCGCGATGGCGTGTGGGTCGTGATCGGTCACGTCTGTGTGATCGTCAACGTCGCCTTGTTGGTCGCGTTCAGCGCGACGGTCGTGATGGTGCTCGAGAAGATCTGGGGCTGGATCACGTGAGCTGCGGGCTCAGAAGTTTCCGGGGGCAGCCTCGAACGCATCGCACTCGCAGATGAAGTTACGAGCGCTGCCGCAGTTCACGGTCTCGAGCTCCTGCCCGAACTCCTTGCTGAGCTCGACGCAGTCGTCCGCCCCCATCATCACGTCTGCCGGCTGGCCGTTGCCCCACGGGGTGCCGCTCGGCGGTGGAAAAATCGTTGGTTCGTTCGTCACCGGAAGGAACACCGACTCGTCTCTTCGATCCGACAGCCCGATCCAGAACTGGCGATCGAGGGCCTGCGCGCGGATCGCCGAGAGCTCGGCGTCGCTGCTGAGCACGATCAGGTGAGTCCTCGAACCGTCCTCGACGCAGGTGGCGTTCGCGCTCAGCCACTGGGTGGCGAGCATCGTGACGATGCGATACGAGGAGCCCTGGAAGGTCAGGGTGTAGGAAGCCGGGCAGGCCAGTTGCGGTGTGTCGACGAATCCATCGACGACGGGGCCATCCACCCGCCCGTCGGGCGACGGCTCGACCACTTCCTCGAAGCCGAGGATGCGGGCGCACCCGGTCAGGAGGACGCAGATCGCAGCTCTCACCGCGGTGATTATCGCTGGCTCCGGAGGACTTCGGCGATATCTTTTTGCCCCGCCGGATCCTCGATCAAGGTGATCGCGCGATCGGTGATGGCCTTCTCGTCGAGCATGATCTCGATCGCGCGGCGCGCCCCGATCAACCCGGAGGCGCGGCCGGGCGGCTGAAAGGCCCAGTCGGTGATGCTGGCCTTCGCGACCACGTCGACGATCCAGGCGAGGTCCTTGCGAAAGCGATCGTCGGTGTAGCCCTTCGAGTCGCCGAGCCCGAACCACAAGATCCGCGCGAAGGCGAGCCGGCGACCGGCAGGCAACAGCATCGTCTCGCGTGGCTCGGCGACGACGCGGTTCGCCTTGACCAGGCGAGACAACCGACCGCACAACCGCCAGTCGGCGAGGCCGGCGGCGCCACGCAGGGGACGCTCGTCCTTGAACACCGAGAGCACCAAGCAGTCGCGCTTGGACTCGTCCCAGCGCGCGAGGTCTAACGGCAGGACCGAGAGGGCCATCTCAGGATTCCGGGACGCGACCGACGGCCGTCGCGATCCGATCGAGCACGCCGTTGACGAACGCGGACGACTCGGCGGTCCCGAAGCGCTTCGCGAGCTCGACAGCCTCGTTGATCACCACCTTGAGCGGCACCTCTTTGAGTGTCAGGAGCTCGGCGGTGCCGAGGCGGAGGATGTTGCGATCGACGCGCGACATCCGATCGAGCCGCCAGTTCTTCGACGACGACGTGATCAACTGATCGATCTCGGCTGCTCGCGTGGAGGCTGCTTCGACGAGCTCGCGCGCGAACGTCTGCGCTTGCGGATCGACATCGAGCTCGAACTCCTGCGCCCAGCTCGCGGTGCTGCCATAGACGTCCGATGTGACGTCGCCGTCGCGCGCGTAGAGGAGCTGGAGCGCGTAGGCGCGGCCACTCCGGCGATTACCGGCGCTCACTTCCCCTTCTTTCCTGACTTGGAAAGTGCCCGACGGAGGTTCGCGAGCTCGATCGCGGCGAGCGCGGCATCGCAGCCCTTGTTGCCGGACTTGGTGCCGGCGCGCTCGAGAGCTTGCTCGATCGTATCGGTGGTGAGCACGCCGAAGCTGACGGCGATGTCCGAGGACGCGGCCGCGGCTGCGATGCCCTTCGCGGCCTCGCCGGCGACGTAGTCGAAGTGCGGCGTGGCACCGCGGATCACCGCGCCGAGCGCGATCACGGCATCGACACCACCCCGCTCGACCACCCAGCGCGTGACCTGCGGCAGCTCCCACGCGCCGGGGCAACGGACGATGGTGACCGCTGCGGCGTCACCACCCGACCGACCGATGACATCGAGGGCGCCTGCGATCAGCGGCTCGACGATCAGGCCGTTGAACCGGCTCGCGACGATCGCGAACGAGAGGCCGGCGGCGGACAGTGAGCCTTCGATGGTCGGCATGCGCCCCGGGTATACATCAAGACTAGGCTTCTCGCCGGATCCCGGCACCCGCGGATCGCTGGCGCGGAATCGGGATGCGCTCGACGACCTCGATTCCGAAACCTTCGATCGCCGCGATCTTGCGCTCGCTGTGGATCATCAGCCGGATCTTCTTGCAGCCGAGGTCCGCCAGCACCTGCGCACCGAGCCCGAAATCGCGGAGCGCCTCGCTGCTCGCGTTGGGTAGCTGGGCGAACGATTCGCGTGCCACGTTGTGCTGCATGACCAGCCGCTCGAACGACGGGCCGAGCTGCATCCGGTTGCGGTTCATCACGTAGAGCAGCACGCCGCAGCCGGCTTGATCGATCGTCTCGAGGGCGGCGACCAGATCGGGGCGCAGCGCGAAGCCATCAGCGAGTGGATCCATCGCCGCGACGCGCACGATCACTGCCTGGCCGGCGGCCGAGGCTGCCGCGACATCGCCGCGAACGAGCGCGAGGTACTCGGTGTCCTCGACCTCGGTGTCGTAGTGGTACGCGGTGAACGGCTCGCCGGGACCGAGGTAGCCCGGGCGCATCGGACCCTGCCCCTGCAGACGTACGATCCGCTCGCGCAGCAGCCGGTACGAGATCATGTCCGCGACGCTGAGGATCAGCAGGCCGTGCTTGACCGCGAACTCCTCGAGCTCGGGGCGGCGCGCCATCTCGCCGTCCTCGCGCATGATCTCGCAGATCACGCCGGCCGGCTTGAGGCCCGCCATCCGCGCCAGATCGACCGAGCCTTCGGTCTGCCCGGTGCGTACGAGCACCCCGCCCTTGCGCGCGTGCAACGGGAAGATATGCCCCGGCGAGACCACCTTCGCGGGGCTCGCGTCGTCGGCGATCGCCGCGCGGATCGTGGTGGCGCGATCGCGCGCCGAGATACCGGTGGTGACGCCATGGCGCGCCTCGATCGACACCGTGAACGCGGTGCCGAGCGACGCCTGGTTGTCGCGCACCATGGGCGGCAGCTCGAGCCTGTCGATCATCGCATCGTCCATCGCGAGACAGATCAGGCCGCGCGCGTGGGTGGCCATGAAGTTGATGCTCTCCGGCGTCACCGTCTCGGCGGCGAACACCAGATCGCCTTCGTTCTCGCGATCCTCGTCGTCGACCAGGATCACCATGCGGCCGTAACGGATCTCGTCGAGTGCTTTGGTGACTCTCTCGATGGCGTTCATGACTTGGCTCCCAGCAGCTTCTCTACGTGCTTCGCGAGGATATCGACTTCGAGGTTGACGCGCTCGCCGACGTGCCGCGCGCCGAGCGAGGTGTGATCGAGGGTATGAGGGATGATCGCGACCGAGAACCCGTCACCGTCGACGGAGTTCACCGTCAGGCTGACTCCCGCGATCGCGATCGAGCCCTTCTCCACGATGTAGCGGAGGAGCGCCGGGGTGGTGCGGAAGCCCAGCACGAGGTTCGCGCCCGCGTCGCGGCGGATCGCGAGCTCGCCGGTGCCGTCGATGTGGCCGGTCACCCAGTGACCGCCGAACCGATCACCCAGTTTCATCGCGCGCTCGAGGTTGAGCTTCGTGCCGATCCGGAGCCCTCCGAGCGTGGTACGCGCGAGCGTCTCCGCGCCGGCGAGCACACTGAACGAATCACGGCCGACCTCGGTCACCGTCAGGCAGGTGCCGTCGTGGCAGACCGACTCGCCGACGACCAGCTCGGCCAGCGGGATGACAGAGGGCCGCACGGCGATGATCAGCGCGTCGCTGCGGCGGTCCGCCCGCACGACCGTGCCGACATCCTCGACGAGCCCGGTGAACATAGGCTTCGTGTACCACACGCGCCGCGCCGCGAGGACACAGGCTGGTATCGTGGCGAGGTGAACAGGCGCCTCGCGATCACCGTCCTGCTCGCCGCCTGCGGCGGGAAGTCCGCCAACGAGTGTCGGACCGAGGCCGAGTCTCTGGCCACGCTGCTGAGGGAGACACCGCACGAGATGAGCCCGTTGATGCCGCAGCAGGACGTCACGCTCGTCAAGCGCTCGGACCTGCGCGATGCCGGCACGTGGAAGGCGATCGTCGTGGTCGCCACGGCCGAGAGGACAACCTCCCAGGGCTCCCCGATCGGCGGAGCGGGTGACCTCCGCGACCTGCTCGAGCTCCGCCGCAACGGCGGCGCGACCAAGGACTACGGGGTGTATTTCCAGCTCGATCGCGCCACGCCGTGGAGCAAGGTGGTCGAGCTGGTCGACACGGCGAAGCGCGTCGGTCACACGCAGATCGGCTTCGCGTTCGCGACCGGCGACAAGCTGACGCCGCCACCGCGCACGCCGATCGACGACAAGCTGGACGCGTTGATGAGCGGGCCCGCCAACAACCGCGCCGTCGAGCTCGCGAGGTTGATCGAGACGACGATCACGGACTGCCCTGCCCTGACCGAGGAGTTCGGCAAGGTCGGCGAGTCCACCGAGAGCAAGGCCGACATCATCATCAAGGGGCTCGCGCCCGCCTTGGTCGAGTGCAAGTGCGACGTCGACATGCCCGCGCTGCGCTCGGTGATGTGGCGCCTGATGGCGGTCGAGCCGAACCTCAAGGTGCTGGCGTTCGACGCGACCTCCGGCGCCAAGCTCGCGTTCCCCGCGGCGACGACGTGGGAGGTCGCGAGCAAGCGGTTGTCGCCGGGCACCAACTACCAGCTGGCGGTGGAGTGATGAGACAGGTAGCTCGGAGTCCTGTTGGTGTCGGGTGTCGCGGTGGCCGAGCCGAAGCTCACGCCGGAGCAGAAGCGACCGCGATCGGCAACCCGAGCTACACGTTCGCCGTCGCGCCGTGATTTGCCTGATGTCACATCGCCGAGCCCTAACCAACGCCGAGTGCTGAGGATCTCGTCGTCGCGATCGTGTGCGTGACCTCTCCGGGCGGGCCGCCGTCTGTGATGGGTATGAACCTCCTCTGTCTCGTAGCGGTCGTGGCGATGGGATCGACGGCCCGCGCCGACCCGGATCACGTCACGCGGATCCGCGCCGTGCTGCCGTTCTCCGGGTTCGCCTCGTATCAGGGGGAGCTGCGCGATGGAGCGAGCGTCTCGCTGCTCGGGATGTCGGTGTCCCACGAGCGCGGCACACTCGTGCTGGATGGTGGGGTGCGCGGCATCTACACCGGCGCCGGTCTCGGGATGTCCGCCGACCTTCGCGCCGGTGGGCGGACGCCGCTCGGTGGGCCGGTCGATCTCGTCGGCCTCGCGGGTGTGCGCTGGCTGTCGTACGAGCCCGGCGGCGATGGCTACAACGGCAGCGAGAAGGTGCTCGCGGCGACCACCGCCGGTGCACTCGAGATCTCGCGGCGACATGCGGCCGGCGTGCACTTCACGCTGCGGTTGATCGTCACCGCGAGCAAGAAGCTCGCGCGTGCGGTCGAAGGTGGCGCGGTCAAGGGCGGCGCGTTCGGCTTCGAGTATGGCTTCGACGGTGGCGTCGAGCTGGGAGCGGCGCTTTGAGATCTGTGCTCGTGTCGATCGCGCTTGCGGGCTGCTTCCCCACAGACGAGTGCACGCCGACCGACTCCGAGCTCGCGCGCTGCGAGACCGATCACCAGCTACGCGCGTGCGTCTACGACGCCGCGAACGAGCGCTACCTCTCGATCGACTCGACCTGCGATGCGCCCTACTCCTGCAAGGACGACGGTGCGGGTGCGCGGTGCACTGGCGATCCCGAGCCCTACCCGGCGTGTGCCGGAGCAAACGCGTTCGGCGTGGCGTGCGATGGCGACGTGCTCGTCCGCTGCGAGAACGGCAACCGCGTGGGCCACGAGCTGTGCAACAGCTGCGGACCGCTCGCTGGTAGCGACAGCCTGCAGTGCGACGGCCAGCTGTGGTCGTTCTGCGAGACGGACGCCGATTGCGTGACCGGTGCGGAGTGTCACGAGGTGCCGAACACGTTCAACAAGCGCTGCTTGCTGCGCTGCGACTGTCCCGAGCTCGAGGAGTGTGCGGGCTGTCGCGAGGTCTCGACGGAGCAGGCGCAGTGTCATCGCTTCACGACCAGCGACGGGGTCGACGCCTCGTTCTGCATCTGAACGCGCCGTGTAACCGCTTCGTAGGCTGCGCGTAGGTGCCGGCATGAAGCACTCGAACTGGATGGTTTGCATCGTGATGGCGCTCGCGACCGCGGGCATGGCGTGTGGCAAGGACAAGACGAAACCCGCCGCCGCCGATGACAAGGCCATGAGCAGCGACAAGCCCGCCGACTCGATGGCCGGCGGCAAGATGGCCGACGACAAGATGGCCGGCGACAAGGCGATGGCAACCGACTCGATGGCCGGTGGAAAGATGGCTGGCGACAAGATGGCCGGCGACAAGATGG
>JANNBP010000020.1:0-13556 GCA_031385555.1 Deltaproteobacteria bacterium
AACATCGACGCCGACGGGTACATCAAGGATCCGCCGATCGCCGAGCTCGCCGCGGACATGGGTGTCGACCCGGTGCTCTGCGAGGTGGTGCTCGAGAAGATCCAGGGCTTCGATCCGATCGGCGTCGGCGCGCGCTCGCTCGCCGAGTGCATGTTGATCCAGTGCGTCGCCGCAGGTCAGGACGACGACCTGTGCGTGAAGATGATCAAGTCGCACCTCGGCAACCTGGAGAAGAAGAACTACCAGGCGATCGCCCGCGACCTGAAGCAACCGCTCGAGGAGATCTACGAGG
The DNA here is from genome assembly GCA_031385555.1 of Deltaproteobacteria bacterium. Classification (GTDB taxonomy): domain Bacteria; phylum Myxococcota_A; class Polyangia; order Haliangiales; family Haliangiaceae; genus JABFXX01. Next base: position 293 of record JANNBP010000020.1, read on the forward strand.
CGGCGAAGGTCATCATGGACTTCGACCCGCGGCCGGGTCGCCAGTACAGCTCCGAGGATCCGCACTACGTCACGCCCGATGTCTACATCCACAAGGTCGGGGACAAGTACTTCGTGGTGCCGAACGACGACGGCCTGCCGAAGCTCAAGATCAGCGGCTTCTACAAGAACGCGATGGGCAACAGCGCCGCCTCGAAGGACTACGTCCAGGACAAGCTACGCTCGGCCCAGTGGCTGATCCGCAGCATCCAGCAGCGGCAGCGCACCATCATCAAGGTCGCCGAGTCGATCCTGAAGTTCCAGCGCGAGTTCTTCGACAAGGGCATCGCGTATCTCAAGCCGCTCATCCTTCGCGACGTCGCGGAGGACATCGGCATGCACGAATCGACGGTGTCTCGCGTGACCACGTCGAAGTACGTACACACGCCGCAGGGCATCTACGAGCTCAAGTTCTTCTTCAACAGCGGGATCTCGCGCACCAACGGCGAGGACCTGGCGAGCCAGGCCGTCAAGTCGAAGATCAAGGAGCTGGTCGGCGCCGAGGATTCGAAGCGCCCGCACTCGGATCAGAAGATCGTCGAGCTCCTCAAGAAGGGCGGCATCGACATCGCGCGCCGTACCGTCGCGAAGTATCGCGAGCAGCTCGGCATCCTGAGCTCGAGCAAACGCAAACAAGTGTTCTGAGGTAAGGCTCGGGTAGCCTCGCCTTCGCTCGACCGCATTCGAGTCTCCCCCGTAGTAGAAGGGTCGAGTGTCGGTCGCTCGCTTCAAGACTCCATCGAAGCCGCCGTCGAATCGCCCCGAGATCTACGCGCTGTCCATCAAGCTGAGCTGCGAGGTCGAGAGCGTCGTCCAGCGGGTTGCCAGCGGCGAGCGGTTCTTCCTACGCGACCAGCTCGATCGCAAGTCGACGACGGTGCCCCACCTGATCCAGCAGGGGCTGCGCTGTGACTCGCTCGTCGAACGCCGGGCTGTTTATGCCAGCGCACGCCGTGTCGCACAGGACTGCCTGGCCGTCCTCGATGCACTCGGGCAGCGGAACACCGTGGAGCCGGCTGTGCTGACCACCGCACAGGCCACCGCGCAAGCGCTGATCGACGCGCTCGGTCCGCTGACCGTGCCGCCACCGCTCGACCCGTAAAAACACCGTGGATTGATCGTCGATCATCCGGTGCGAAGAGGCGTAGGATCGATCCAACCGTAACGGAGGGCCTCGATGCAATTTGCGGTGACGTTCCGACACATGGAACCGACCGAAGCGCTGAAGTCGTACGCGAAAGACCGAATGGAACGAGTCAGGAAATACCTGCCCGATCCGATCAGCTGTCACGTCGTACTCTCGACCGAGCGTCACAATCACCGCATCGACGTCACGTTTCAGCTCCACAACGGGCTGTCGGTCGCCGGGCACGAGACGACCGAGAACATGTACAGCTCGATCGATCTCTGCATCGCGAAGATCGAGCGCCAGGTACGCAAGTACAAGGGCAAGCTCGAGGGGATGAAGGCGCGCCCGCACCACGTGCAGGCGATGCCGTGGTCGCACTCGGTCGTCGAGGAAGCCTTCGGCGGCACCGACGAGAGCGGCAAGGATGTCCCCGCGCACGACGCGCCACCCGCGCGGACCCCGGAGTTTCAGGTCGTCAAGACCGAGAAGTTCCACGCCCAGCCGTTGTCGGTGGCGGACGCGATCGTCCAGCTCAACCTGATGGCCGAGCCGTTCCTGGTGTTCCGTCACGACACCGATGGCCGCGTCGCGGTCGTCTACAAGCGTGAGGACGGCGCGTACGGCCTGATCGAAACCCCGACCGGGGCGACGTCCTGACCCGAATCTGGTAGCGTGCTCGCGGCGCCGGATCCGCTCCTATGAAGATCGTTGACCTCATCAAGCGCGACATGGTCGTTCCCGCGCTCAAGGGGACCGACAAGAAGGCCATCCTCGAGGAGCTGGCAACGTACATGGCGGGTCATCACACCCGCATCGACCGGGCGTCGCTCGCGAAGGTCCTGATCGAACGCGAGGCGCTCGCCTCGACCGCGATCGGGGAGGGCGTCGCGATCCCGCACGGCAAGCTGTCCGCCGTCGGCGAGATCGTGGCGTGCCTCGGGCGGGCGACGGCCGGTGTCGAGTTCGACTCGATGGACGGCCACCCGACGTACCTGTTCTTCGTCCTGGTCGCGCCCGAGTCGTCGACCGGGGCCCACCTGAAAGCACTCGCGAGGATCAGCCGGGTCTTCAAGGATCCCGAGTTCCGGAAGCGGCTGCTCGCGGCCCCGGATGCCGAGGCGATGTACAGCGTAGTCGCCGACGAGGACGCCAAATACTAGTGTGGGCGCGATGAAGGTGGGGGAGCTGCTCGACCGAGCGGAGCTGAAGGGAACGGTGATCGCGGGACGGAGTGGGCTCACTCGAACGATCACCGTGCCGCGGATCCAGAAGCCCGGCCTCGCCCTCACCGGCTGGCCGGAGCAGCTGCATGACGGGCGCGTGCTGGTGATCGGCGGTACCGAGATCGAGTACCTCACGGACCACGAGGTCGCGCGCACGCAGGGCATCGCGACCCTGATGGCGAGCGATCCCGCGTGCGTCGTGGTGTGTCGCGGCTGCGAGGCGCCGGTCGAGCTCCGCGAGGCCTGCGAGGCGCGCGGCGTGTCGTTGATCCTCAGCGAGCTGGTGACCGCGGATTTCATCGCTGCGGTGACGATGTTCATGACCGACAAGCTCGCGCCGGCGACGGAGGTCCACGGCGTGCTGGTCGACGTGATCGGCGTCGGCGTGCTGGTCACCGGTAAGAGTGGTATCGGCAAGAGCGAGACCGCGCTCGATCTGGTCCAGCGCGGCCACCGGTTGGTCGCCGACGACGTGATCGCCATCCAGCGCCGCGGCACGCACGTGGTCGGCAAGGCCGCCGGCATGCTCGGGCACCACATGGAGATCCGCGGGCTGGGGATCATCAACGTCAGAGATCTGTTCGGGATCGCCGCCGTGCGCGAGACCAAGCGGATCGAGCTGATGATCGAGCTCCGGGACTGGGAGGCGAGCGAGGAGTACGACCGCCTCGGCTTCGACGACCACCATCACGAAATCCTCGGCGTCCAGGTCGCGGCGCTGCGCGTGCCGGTGCGGCCGGGGCGCAACGTGGCGACGATCGTCGAGGTCGCGGCGCGCAACCAGCTGCTCAAGATCCAGGGCACGTACTCGGCGCTCGCGTTCCGCGAGACGCTCGATCGGGCGATGAACCGGCCGATGTCGGGACCGGTTCCCGAACCCTCCACTGACGAGGAGCGGTCGTAGATGCAGATCGTGATCGTCACGGGGCTGTCGGGTGCCGGCAAGAGCACCGCGCTGCGCGCACTCGAGGACATCGAGTTCTTCTGCGTCGACAACATCCCGGTGCCGCTCGTGGCACAGCTCGTGGACCACCTCGCGCACGAAGGCGACCGCGACAAGATCGCGATCGCGCTCGATTCGCGGCAGCGCAAGAACCTGTCGGCGTGGAAGGAAGCGATCAGCAAGCTGCGCGGCTCGGGGCATCGCATCGAGGTGATGTTCCTCGACGCGACGGACGAGGTCCTGCTGCGCCGATTCAACGAGACGCGGCGCCGGCATCCGCTGTCGGGAGATGATCTGTCCGAGGGGATTCGTCGCGATCGCGAGCTGCTCGCCGAGATGCGGCACGGGGCGGCCGTCGTCGACACGTCGAACCTCAACATGCATCAGCTCAAGGCGATCATCCAGGATCGCTACGGTGGCACTGGCAAGCTCGCGGTGACGATCGTGAGCTTCGGGTTCAAGCACGGCCTGCCGCTCGAGTTCAACCTGGTGTTCGACTGCCGGTTCCTCCCGAACCCGTACTTCGAGCCGACGCTGACCCACCTCGACGGTCGCGATCCCGAGGTCGCGAGGTACGTGCTCGGTGCCGACGGGCTCGAGCTGACGCGGCAGATCGAAGGACTGCTACGGTTCACGCTTCCGCACTTCCAGAAGGAAGGGAAGCTGTACGTCACGATCGCGATCGGCTGCACCGGCGGTCAGCACCGCTCGGTGACGATCGTCGAGGAGCTGCGGCGACGGCTTGGTGGGGAGTGGGACATCTTGGTGCGTCACCGCGATGTCGAGCGGGGGGCGACATGACCAGTACGGGGGGAGTCGAGATGGCTGAGAAGACGCTCGTGATCCAGAACGAGCTCGGACTACACGCACGTGCCGCGACGAAGCTGGTCCAGCTCGCGTCGAAGTACCCATGTGACTTCACGGTCACGAAGGACGGCCACGAGGTCAATGGCAAGAGCATCATGGGCGTGCTGATGCTGGTCGCCAGCAAAGGCACCACGGTGACGCTCAAGGCGAAAGGAGAGAAGGCGGGTGAGGTCGTAGCGGCGGTCGCCGCCCTGATCGATGACAAGTTTGGGGAAGGGAAGTAGCCGCGTGAACGACGGGAAGCGAGAGGAGATCAGAAGGATCGGTCTGGGAGTTTCCCCTGGCATCTCGTTCGGACGTGCGTACCTGATCGGTCGCGACACGCTGAAGGCCCCGCGCCATCACATCGAGGCCGACGACATCGATACCGAGGTCGCACGCCTCTACAAGGCGATCGCGGCGTCCGACAAGCAGCTCTCCAAGATCAAGGAGAAGCTCGCCTCGGAGAACGAGAGCGACTACCACATCATCACCGCGCACCAGATGATGCTGCACGACGAGCACCTGGTCGGCGCCGCGGTGTCCTACATCCGCGACGAGTTGATCAACGCGGAGTGGGGGGCGCGCAAGGCCGTCGACGACATCACCGAGGTGTTCGACCAGATCGAGGACGAGTACCTGCGCGAGCGGCGCAGCGACGTCGAGTTCGTGTTCGAGCGCGTGCTGCGCAATCTGTTGGGGCGCGACACCGGCCCGCTGAACCCGCCGCCCGACGCGATCGTGGTCGCGTACGACCTGTCGCCGGCGGATACCGCGCAGCTCCACAAGGCCGCGGTCGCCGGGCTGATCACCGACGCCGGTGGCAAGACCTCGCACACCGCGATCATCGCGCGGGCGCACGAGATCCCCGCGGTGGTCGGGCTCGAGACGATCACCGAGGTGGTCGAGACCGATGACCTGATCCTGATCGACGGTGCGGCGGGTATCGTGATCGTCAACCCCTCGGCGGCGACGGTGGCCGAGTTCCGCGACGAGCAGCGGCGCCAGGTCGCGATCAACTCGCAGCTGCACGCGATGCGCGATCTGCCCGCACGCACGCAGTGCGAGCACGACATCCAGCTCTACGCGAACATCGACAACCCCGACGAGCTCGACGATGCGCTCGAGTACGGCGCGATGGGCGTCGGCTTGTTCCGCACCGAGTTCTTGTTCATGGGGCACGACGAGCTGCCGGATGAAGCGAGGCACTACGAGAACGCGATCGCGGTGCTCGACAAGCTGAAAGGGCGCCCGGCCACGATCCGCACGTTCGACCTCGGCGCCGACAAGCTCGCGCCGTTCCTCAAGGCCGCGGACCTCGAGGAGGCGAACCCGGCGCTCGGCCTGCGCTCGATCCGGCTCTGCCTCGCCGAGCTCGGGCGCCCGCTGTTTCACACGCAGCTGCGCGGCCTGCTGCGGGCCTCGGCACACGGGCCATTGAAGTTGATGTTCCCGATGATCTCCGGGGTCGCCGAGCTCCGCGCGACGAAGGCGGTGGTCGACGGGGTCAAGGCCGAGCTCGCGGCGGAGGGGGTCGCGTTCGACGAGAAGATCAAGCTCGGCATCATGATCGAGATGCCGTCGTCGGCGCTGACGGCGGACTTGCTCGCGCAGGAGTGTGACTTCTTCTCGATCGGCACGAACGACCTGATCCAGTACACGATGGCCGTCGACCGCGTGAACGAGTACGTGTCGTACCTCTACGAGCCGCTGCACCCGTCGCTCCTGCGCTTGATCGGCAGCGTCGCGGCGGCGGCGAAGGCCGCGAACATCCCGGTCACGATCTGCGGCGAGATGGCCGGCGAGCCGATGATCGCGCCGGTGCTCCTCGGCCTCGGGATCCGCGAGCTGTCGATGTCGGCGGTCTCGGTGCCGGAGGTCAAGTCGGTGATCCGCAGCATGCGGGTCTCGGATGCCGAGGCGCTGGTGCACCGGATCCAGAAGTTGCCGACCGCGGCGGAGATCCGCGCGACCGTCAACGACTACGTGGTCGGGCTGAAGGCGCGTGCATGAGACCTGGGTCGGTCGTCGCGGTCGTCGCGATCGCGGCGCTCGTCCTGGGGAGTAGCTCCGCGTACGCCGGTGATCCCACGCTCGAGTTCTTCACGATCGAGACCGAGCACTTCGTCATCCACTACTATTCCCACCGGCTCGCAAGCTCGCCGCAGGCCTTGCGTCTCGAGGCGTCGGCGCGCCGGCTCGCCGTGGTCGCGGAGCGCGCGCACAAGAACCTCGCACCCGCGCTCGATCACGCGCCGGCGGAGAAGACGATCATCGCGCTGGTCGACGATACCGACAGTGCGAACGGCTTCGCCGGCGTGTTGCCGCGCAACGCGATCCAGCTGTTCGCGACGGCGCCCAACTCGTTCTCCGAGCTCGACGATCACGACGACTGGCTCTACGGCCTGGTCGCGCACGAGTACACGCACATCCTCCACCTCGACACGATCGAGGGGCTCCCGTACGTCTACAACAAGATCTTCGGCAAGACCTGGTCGCCGAACCAGATCATGCCGCGCTGGCTCATCGAAGGCGTCGCGACGTACGAGGAGAGCAAGAAGGCCTCGGGAGGTCGCAATCGCGGCAGCCGGTTCGAGCAGTTCATCCGGATCGCGCGCCACGACGACAAAGATCTTCGCCTCGACGAGGTCACCGGGGCACCGCGGCAGTTCCCGCGCGGCAACGCCGTCTACGTCTACGGTTCGCACTTCCTGCGCTACATCTTCGACCGCTTCGGCGAGGACACGCTGCGCGCGATGAGCCACGCGGGCGGCGGGCATCCGGTGCCGTATGCGGTCAATCGCCAGATCGCGAAGGTCACCGGCAAGCCGTTCACGCAGCTGTACGACGACTGGAAGCTCTACCTCCGCGATCGCTACGGCATGCAGGAGATGTCCGCCGAGCGGCGAGGGCTGGCGGCGGGACGCGCGCTCACCAAGACCGGTGACGTCAACTTCTTCCCGGCGTACTCGCCCGACGGTGAGCTCTACTGGCTCCAGAGCGACGGCTACACGCAGCCGAAAATCCGAGCGCTCGCCGCCGGGAGCAGCACCCCGCGGGACGTGATGAACGCCGACTCGATCGGCTCGTTCGACGTGCTGCCCGATGGCTCGCTGGTGTTCGAGCAGAACCGGGCGTTTCGTCGCGAGTACTCGTTTCAGGATCTGATGCGGTTCGACGCGCGGACCAAGGTCGTCACGCGGTTGACCACGGGGGCTCGCGCACGCGATCCGTCGCTGTCTCCCGACGGGCGGCGGGTGGCGTTCTCGCAGAACGAGACGTCGCAGAGCGTGCTCGCGATCACCGCGACCGAGCCGGGTGCCGAGGTGTCGATCGCCTGGCGAGGGCAACCGCGCGATCAGGTGTACTCGCCGGCGTGGAGCCCCGACGGACGTCGTATCGCGTTCTCGGCGTGGCGGCGCGGCGGCAGGCGCGACATCTTGATCGTCGAGCTGGCGTCGGGGCGGGTCACCGAGGTGACGAAGGATCGCGCGATCGACATGGCTCCGACGTGGTCGGCCGATAGCCGCTACGTGTTCTTCGACAGCGATCGCACGAGCATCTCCAACATCTACGCGTACGACACGCGCGACGGCTCGACGTGGCAGATCACGAACGTGCTCGGCGGCGCGTTTCACCCGGCGGTGTCACCCGACGGGAGGCGGCTCGCATACCAGAACGCCGTGCCCAAGGGCGGCTACGACATCTACGAGCTCGCCCTCGATCGCAGCGCGTGGCTGCCGGCGCAGGACTTCGTCGACGACAGGCCGCCTCCCACCACCGTGCGCGACGACGAGGCAGTCGTCAGTGCGCCGCGCGCCTACCGGCCGCTGGAGACGCTCGCGCCACGCACGTGGGCGGTGCAACTGCAGACGGCCGGCGACGCCGGGTTGACGCTGCAGACCGACGGCAGCGATCCGTTCAACCTTCATTCTTGGCAGCTGTCACTCGGCACAGGCTTCTCGACCGGTGATCTCCAGCTCGCGGGGGTCTACGCGTACAACCGCCAGCGCTTCCCGCTGCGTATCGCGGCCGCGCGCACGATCTCCGAGCGCGGTGGGTTCCGCGTCGATGGCGTGCAGACCACGTACAAGCAAGAGGACTGGAGCGCGACGTTCTCGACGTCGATCCCGTTCGAGCAGCGGCCCGCGTCGAGCTGGGCGATGTCGCTCGACTACGATCTCGACTACTTCCGCCTCGTCGACCTGCCGATGATCCTGCCCGGAGAGCCGGATCCGAATCAGCGCGTGCCGGTCAGTCCGCTGACCAACTTTCGCCAGGCCGGCATCGGGGCCCGCGTCTCGTACTCGAGCGTGCGCGGGGTGACGTACGGCGTGGGCTCGCAGTCCGGCTTCGATCTGTCGGCGGGGTTGCGGTTCGATCACGAGGCGTTCGGCGCGACGTTCAACAACATCACGGCCAACTACACGTTCAATACTTTTAGGCGCCTGTGGGGCAAGACGCCGGTGATCGCGGCGCGCCTCACCGGATCGTTTCGCGCCGGCGATCAGGTGCGCGGCAATGCGTTCTCCCTCGGTGGCGTGCCGACCCAGGACATCGTGCGGTCGGTGATCGACAGCATCCGCGTCGGTGTCACCGGATACCTGCGCGGCTACGAGCCTCGCACCGTGCAGGGCAACCAGTTCCACCTGCTCAACCTCGAGTACCGCCAGGAGCTGTTCCAGATCGAGCGCGGCCTCGGCACGCTGCCGATCTACTTTCGCCGGGTCTCGATCGCGGGCCTCTCGGACCTCGGCACGGCGTTCGAGACCGAGCTCGACGTCGACAAGAACGTCCGTGCGTCGGTCGGTGGAGCGCTACGGCTCGACGCCTTCTTCGGCTACTTCGTGCCGGGCACGTTCGAGATCGGCTACGCGCACGGCCTGACCTCCGGAGGGATCGGCGAGACCTGGCTGCTGCTGACAGGGAGCCTATGACCGACCGGATCTCCGGGCAGGTCGCCGCCGACGTCGTCCAGCAGGTCGCGGAGCCGTTGCGCACGCTCCGTGATCGGCTGGGGTTGATCGTCGATCACCTCGAGCGTCACGTCGCGACCTCGAGTGGGCCGGCGCCGTATCCGTGGCGCTCGCTGCAAGTGCTTCGCCAGGATCTCGGTGGGGTCTATCTCGAGACCACCACGCTGTCGCGCAGGCTCGACGAGCTCGAGCGCGCGCTCGTGGATCAGACGCAGGGGCTGTTCGATCTCGCGGTCGCCGTCGAGCACGGTCTCCGGCTGGCGAACCATCACATCGCGCCCGGCATCGAGCTGATGATCGATCTCGCTGCGACGCCGAGCGTGCAGGGCGCAGCGGGTGCGTTCGCCCTGGTGATCGCGCAGCTGGTCGCCGTCTGCGCCGATTCGGCGCGTTCCTTGGAGAGCAGTACGCTGTCGGTGCGCACGACGCTCGATGCCGATCCGGCGTACGCGCTGATCGCGATCATCGACAACGGCAGCGGCAGCGATCGCGTCGCGTCGCTCGGCGAGCTCGCGCGCGAGATCATCGAGCCGTGGGGCGGGCTGATCGATGCCGCGTCGGAGTCGCAGCACGGGTGCGCGTTCGAGCTGCGGCTACTACTGAGCCCATCCAGCGTGCCCTGATCGATTTGTCCTCGGCGAAGGTTGGCCAACCACGCGATCCCCGAAGGGTCGCCAACGCGCGGAGTTCGCCAGTCGAGCTGGACCGCTACCGCATCGACGGCTGGCACGTTAGCGTCCGGCGGTGTGACCCGACCAGGACTCGTACTCGGCGATCCGCTTGCTGAGCACCGTGACATCCTCACCCTGCGCCGCGCGCTCCTCGGCGGCGACCACCAGCAGACCCATCGCGGCCTGGAGCAAGCGACCACCGGTGAGCGGGAGGTTCGCACCGCGCAGCGCGTACTCGCGGACCTCGGAGATCCGGAACGCGACGTTGCCGACCTGCAGGTACTCGCCGCGCAGATAGCAGACGTCGGCCCCGACGAGCAGGGCGTTCTCGAGCTCGCGACGAGCCGAGGCTTCGCCCTTGCCCTCGGCCTGCGCGCGCATCCGGCGCTTCGCATCCTCGTAGACCTCGGGACGCGTGATCGGCGCGTCGCGCGTGTACGGCGCGAGCTGCTCGGAGATGCCCTTCGCGGCCTCCGGACCGTCGGCGACGTGGAGCGCGACCTCGAGATCGCCGAGTGCGAGGAGCAGATCGCGGCTGCGCGAGCGACGGCGCGCCTCGGAGAACCGCTCGTGCGCGAGATACGCGAGCCCGGCACACGCGAACCAGCTGCCGGGGATCCACGACAGCGCGGCGGCAGCGACCCCGGCGGTGGCCATGCCCGACCACACGAGCGGCGCGGTGGGCGAGCGACCGATCAGCTCCACGCGATCGAGCAGGCGCGCGTCGAGCTTGATGATCGGGTTGCCCGGCGGCGCGATCACGAGCCACGCGCCGTCGACGCCGATGCCGCTCCGGGGCAACAGACTTGCTCGATCGATCGGGTTCCCGGTGGTGGTGGACTCCATCGTCGTCATCCCAGCTCGACCACGCCGGCTTCGGTCAGTCGCGAGAAGGCGAGGAGCGCCTCGGCTTCTCGCACGCCCGAGGCCTTGATCAGCGACAGGAGATCCCAGCGACCGTCGACGCGACGCGCGAGCTCGAGATCGAGCTCGGCCAGGCCATCGTCCCCGGGGTTCATCATCTCGACGTCGCGGATCCGGCGCGGCACGCGATGCCGGGCGAGCATCGACTTCGCGAGCTCGGCGACCCGCGCGCGCTCGATCTGCGCGAACGTCTTCCGCACCTCGGGGTCGTTCGGATCCTGGACCAGCGCCTGGCTCGCCATCGCGAGGGCGCCGGCGCGATCGCCCTGGCGCAGCCGACCACGTGCACCCGCGGCGAGCTCGACGGCGGAGTTCGTGCGTTCGCGATGACGGCGATCGACGGTGAGCTTGCCGGCGGTGACCATCCGCGCGAGCCCGTCGAACGCGGCGAACCGCTCGCCCGCGAAGGCGGAGGCGATCTCCGCCGCGGTGTGGCGATCGCCGGCGAGGGCCCACAACTTCGCGAGGTCGACGACCTGACCGTCCTCGAGCGAGGGCGGCTGTGCGGCGGGTGGGCAATAGAACGCGATGTCGTCGTTGCCGAGCAAATTGAGGATGTCGGTCATCCGCGCGTGACGGCGGCGAGCGATGGTCAGACAGATCTCGATCGGCAGCTGCGCATCGACCCCGGTCGACGGCGTCTGGGTTCGCGGCACGACATCGAACGTGCCCTCGGTCCAGGTCACGACATCGGTCACGGTCTCGCGGATCTTGGTCGCGAGGATCTCGACCAGCTCGACCTCGGCGATCAGCCCCGACATCAACAGCACCTTGCCGAGCGGAACGCCTGTCTCGGCGCGGGCTTCCAGGGCATCCGCGAGCGCGCGCTCCGCGACCAACCCGGAGCGGACCAGGATCACCCCGAGCTGTTCTTCGCGGCGGTTCGACGAGGCCCACACCACCGACCCATCCTCGACCCCCAGGCTGCGGACCACCCCGCGGCGCTCGAACGTGATGGGCGCAGATAGCTTGCGCCGGGCGACCCACTCGAGGACGTCTTCGGCGGGCATGGTGCTGAGCGCGCCGCGCACCGACATTGGGACGAGCATAGCCCAGTCCCATCGGAACGGGCCGTTAGCCGGAGATTTCACGGTCAGGGATTTCCGCCCCGGGTAGATCGGTTATGGTGGCGCATGGCCGACGAAAACAAGGACCTCCCGGTGGCCAAGGTCGTTCGCCGGGACGAAACGCCGCAGCGCGCGGTCATGATCGATCCGGTCGCGATCGTCACGGGTGGCGCGGTCGCGCTGGTCGGCGTCGCGGTGCTGGTCGTGTTCCTGTGGATGGTCCCCAACGCCGCGGCGCGGGAATCGCTGGCCGCCTGCCGCGGTCTCGGCGGCTACAACGATGTCGTGCCGCAGCTGTGCCCGGGTGGTGAGCCCGGCTGCACCCTGCCGCAACCGGCTCCCGAGTTCACCGCGCTCGATATCACCGGCAAGCAGATCAAGCTCTCCGACTTCCGCGGCAAGGTCGTGCTGCTCAACTTCTGGGCGTCGTGGTGTGGTGTCTGCAAGGCCGAGAAGCCGTCGCTCTCCGGCATGGCGAAGGAGATGGCGTCGGGCGACTTCCAGGTGGTGACGCTCGCGTCGGACCACAACTTCGGCGAGGCGATGAGCGCGGTGATCCAGTCGCTCGCGCCCGGGTCGCCGCTGCCGCCGCGCGACGACCGTGGCCAGATCACGATGCCGAACCTCAAGGCCGCGTTCGAGCGCGCGTTCCCGAGCAACATCCCGTTCCAGGTGCTCCTCGATCCGCCGCAGGGCGACGACAACATCGGCACGATCACCCAGCGCTGGGGCATCAAGGCCGTCCCCGAGAGCGCGCTGATCGATCGCAAGGGCAACATCCGCGCGTACTTCGTCAACAAGCGGGACTGGGAGACGCCGGTCGCGCAGACCTGTCTCCGCTCGGTGATCGACGAATGACGAGTGGAGCCTGAGTTGGCCCGGGTCCTGGTCATCGACGACGAACCCGACGTGGTTCGCTTGATCGTCAAGGTGCTGTCCGGCCGCGGTCACATGGTTCAGATCGCCCGCGACGGTGCGAGTGCGCTGGCGCGCGTCAAGCACGAGCCGCCCGACGTGATCCTCCTCGATAGCGACCTGCCGAAGATCGATGGCGCCGAGGTCTGCCGCCGGATCAAGAACGACGAGCTCACGGCGGATATCCCGGTGGTGATGATGACGTCGTCGTATATCGACATCTACGACGTCAACACGGAGGGCGGCCCCGAGGCCTTCGTGGTGCGGCCGTTCGTGCGCGAGGTGCTCGCGAACGTCGTCGAGCGCGTGTTGTTCAGAAGGTGACGTGAAGAGGGTCCCGTTCACGATCCTGACGGGCTGGCTCGGTGCGGGCAAGACCACCACGCTCAACCGGATGTTGGGGGCGCAGACCGGTAAGAAGATCGCCGTGCTGGTCAACGAGCTCGGCCGGATCTCGATCGACACGCAGCTGATCATCAGCCGCGGCGGTGACGTGCTCGAGCTCGCCGGCGGCTGCGTGTGCTGCAAGGTC
>JANNBP010000201.1:0-47091 GCA_031385555.1 Deltaproteobacteria bacterium
CTCCGAGCGCTTCGACGCACTCCATCGCTCACTACGCGACGAGTACCGACAAACGGTGCGAGAGGCCGGGTGATGTGCCCAGGCTGGATATGCACCCTGACTTACTGGCTACATTCCGTTCGGGCGGGACCTAAGTGACTCGCTGAACGGTGTGGCAAGCCTGAAGCTGTTGCCGAGGGCCTCGCCATTGCGCATGACCCATCGCGGGTCCAGGCCGGGCACACTCGTATCGAGGGACAACGAGGTCGCGCCGGTCGCGTCGATCCAGCTCCTGGACGCGGTCACGAATACCAGGCGACCTTCACTCCTCGCAGAGAGAATTGCCTTGTCGAAGTCAGGCGGCAATGACGTCCAGCTAGCGCCAATCGGGTCGTCGTCTTGTCCGAAGAAGATGTCGTCGAGCCGTGGCGGAAGTTCAATTGTTCTCTGATCGTCTCTCGAATCGACCAACCGGTGGCGAAGGGTCAAAGGTGTAGTCGCGGAAACATCAATGTACTGCGAATCCGTGTCAGTTAGTGCCGAGTTCGGCAGGATGCGTGCGAGCCTGCCGTTCTCCGCGAATAGCACTGCGTCGCTGCCGGCTGTCTGCAGACGAACTGCCGTTGTGACCTCCTCATCGCTCAACGTGTCAACGGTCAATGACACGTCGACTAGGTCCACACCTTCGACGTCCACATCAATCGGAGCTAACTCTGTATCTGCGGCAACCCTAACCTCCCGTCGGAGTGTGACCCTCGGGACAGCGACAGATTGATCCATCGCGACCAGATCGTAGGTCCCCACAGGGAGCCTGATGTCGAACGTCCAAGGTGACGCCGAGCTCTGTTGACTAGCGTAACCGACCGTCACACTTCCAGCCTGTCGCATCGTGCCCGTCACATGGACCAACTCTCCGAGCACCTCCGAGCAGGGACCAACAGAGAGATAGTCGCCATCCCCTCTGGTCCGACTGTGCTGCAAGACGGACAGGTTTGAGGAGTCCGGCACATCACACACCACCATCACAACGTACTCAGGTAGTCCGCATATCTCCCCCCGTCCCGCCTCGAGCACTAGCGGCTTCCAGGAACCGCTAGATTCGCGATACATTGCGAATGTCGCGAGGGGTGCATCAACTGTCACGCATTCCGAATCACCTGCACACGCCATGACACTGACTAAGGTCGCGAGCAGCAGGTATCTACCGTGCTTCGCAATTTTGCCAAGATGTCGTGCGTTTCTCATTCTGACAGAACGACGCTCTTCTCTAAGATTCCGATCGATTGCCCCCCTGAACGGCCATTCGAATCGAAGCCAATGGTGTTTGTCGAGGAAGCGACATAACTTGCTCAGCATGGGCAGACCTTTCGCGATCTGTTCAGTCACAATACTCGAACGTTCCGGGCGGGATGGCTTCGAAGACACCATACTGGCTAAGCCATGGCCCCGTGTTCTCTTGGACGTCGGCAAAGACCACGGGGACCGAACCAGATGCTCGAACCCACTCACACGTCATCGCTGGCTCACCCTCGATAGTACATTCCTTGCTGAAGCAATGTATGAAACTCGGTTCAAATACTGAGAAATCGCGGCAGAATAGATCGTTGTATAGTTGTGAAGGATTTCTCAATCCGAAATCTATTTCGGCTCTATCGTTGCCAAGAACAGAGAAACTTGAACATCGACTGAATGTCTCGAACGAGTACACCCAGTAATCCTTGGTAATAGTTCTCCCTCTCGGTATGTGTGGCATGTATCGAAGCAGGTCACTATAAAAGTGATTTGGTGTTTGAGATACTTGGTCTTGACGAAACTCAACTTGCGCCTCGGCATCAGACTCATCGGTGGGTCCAACTGGGTTGATCTTGCCCACTGGATTGCTCTCGACGTAGATGTATTTACTCCTCGTAGTATTTGAGTTAACCAGCGAGTCCAACTGAAGATGTGAGCCCAACCACGGGTCATAGACTCGGGGTCCACTCAGCACGAGGTTTGGTCGATGTCGAGTTGACCCGTCATTCATCCAAGCAACTGTTTCCTCGTCCTTGTACTGCCCCGCAAACAAGACCGGCTGAAACAGCGTCGAGCCCGCTAGAATCGTGTCGTTGCCCCACGCGTCGGGGTTGATCGTCCAGACTCGAGTGGCGGCTCCTGACGCCGGCCACGACATCATGTCGATCGGGCGGTTCATCTCGTCGGTCGAGACATACCGCTTCGAGGTGGTCACACTTGGATAGTCGGTCTGCCAGTACGCGACGAGCTTGTCGCCGAGCCACACCAACTGGAACATGCTGTACGTCGCCGATGCGGAGGTATCCGGCGTGTACCTGACCTCGGCGAGCCGATCGAGCGCGTCGTAGTAGAAAAACCATGTCGCAGTCTTCAGCGTGGTCTCGTTGTAGAACGACTTGAACACCCGCCGGTTCTTCGCATCGAAGGCGCTTGCCACGTTGTAGTAGTTCCACGACGCGCCCGGTTTGTACTGGCCTCGCACGTTGGTGAGATTGTTCCGCTCGTCGTAGGTGTATTCGCGCGAGTCATTGGTCAGCACGCTGTTGTTGAAATCTCGGTACCGCGAGCCGTCCGCGTTGCGGTCGAACGTTGTAGTTCCGAGCGCCGGTGATCCACCGGTCTGGTCGACCGTCGAGATGAAGTGCGTGTTGACACCCAGGAAGGTCGTGTAGAGGCCGAAGGTATGGGAGACGCCTGTCGACCCGGGGATGGGACGCAGCAGCGACTTCCAGTCACCTGCCGCCTTGAACGGCGGAGCGGCGTTGTGGTTGTTCTTGAGGGTTGTGCCGCTCGTTGGACACGAACCGGAGCTCGTTGCCTCGCACACGACGCGGTCTTGTAGGTCATACGTGTAGAACGAGTCGTACCGACCAGCGATCGTCGGATCGCTCGGGAAGTAGTCACGGCTCGTGATGCGGCCCTTGTAATCCTCCCCGAGGGTCACCGAGCTCTGGGGACTGGTGCCATCCGTCTTCTCGACGATGTTCAGGGTCTGACGATAAGCGAGGTTGCGTGCGATCCGTGTTCGCAGAAATCCCGTACCGGCAGAGTTGCGCTGGTCATACTGGTTGACGGGACCGAAGGGCTCGTAGGTGATGTTGTTGATGATCGGAGTACCAGTGCTTGTTCGCCAAAGCGCCGTGATGCGATCCTTGTTCGAGTTGGTGCCACTGCCACCGCCCGAGTCGTATGTTGCACCGAGCACGGTCGCCGAGGGCAACGTGACCTGCAGGAGCGCACCGTTCTTGGTCCATCCGTAGACGTGAGCGGCGGTCCGACCGTTGTCGTCGGAGATGTACTCATGCGTCAGCCGGCCGGCAGCGTCATAGCCGTACCAGGTCTCCTGTTCGAGCGTGTAGTCGCCGTCGGGACCAGCCGCGGTGGTGCACATCAGCTTTGCCTTCACGTAGGCTAGCCGACCCCCGAGGTTCGTACACGAGGTTCCTGCCGGGCAAGCCGGCGCACCGGTCTGCCCGTCGTAGACGCGCACGATGTCGGGGACGTTGACGCTGTTGCAGGTGCCCGCATAGTCGGCGTCGAGTGGGCGCGCCAAATAATCGAACGTGAAGGTATGCGTACTCCCGAACGCATTGCCAAATCCTTCAGCCACGCTCACCAAGCGACTTGCCGCGTCGTACACGCGCAGTGTCGGGAAGTTGGACGACTGAGTCACGTAGTCGTTGCCCGAGAGCTTGACGAGACGTCCGAGATCATCCCGGGTCGAGCCGATCACCTTGGTGTCCCCGTCGGTGACCTGGCTCTGATCGCCGAGCCAGCCGAACAGGACGGACCAGCTATCGAACGCAGAGAAACCCGCCGTATAGCGTCGCTCTGCAGTGACGCGACCTTCCGCATTGAAGGTCCATTGCGTCTTGCCCAGGTTCGCGGCGCCGTCGAGTGCCGTCACGCTCTCGAGGCGACCCCGAGGAGCCCAGGCGAGCGTGGTCCACTTCGCCGTGTTCACCGGGTTGATCATCTTCTCGAGTCGCCGCGAGTCAAAGTAGGTCAGTTCCTGGCGCTTCTTGACGGTCCCCGCTGCGTCCTTGAGCTCGGTCAAGATCAGCAAGCCCTCATCCGAGTAGGTGAGCTCCTGCGTGTCTCCCGTGGACGCCGCATTGCAGTCGTCGCGGCGCTTGACCTTCGACAGTCGACCTCGCGCGTCGTACTCGGAGATCAGGCAGCTGCCGTCGGGTCGAGTAAGTTGGGTGAGCCGCAGCGCGGAATCGCGCGCGTAATTTGTGACGAGATCGGCGCTATTGGTCGTGCAGTCGGTCTGGTCGGCCATCTGCTCGCGCCGCTGGGTGAGGAAGCCCCGCGCGGCACTGAACGTCTGGCACGAGATCGTGCCATCGACATCCGAGACCGACGTCGCGTTGCCCCAGAAGTCGTAGGTCAGCGACGACTGCGTGAGGAACGTCGTCGCGTCCTTCTTGCGTTTGTAGTTCTGGAGGAAGCCGTCCTTGATGGGATCGGTCGGAGCCGACCAGTACTCGAAGAGCGTGACGTCGTCGGCGGTGGCGAGTGGACCGTCGATCTGCGTCAGCTGCCCCTTCGTGTTGTAGGTGTAGCCCGTGGCGTACGTGAACCCGAGATTGTTTCCCGCGCTGTCGAGCGTCGTACCGATCCGCTGCGTGCTTCCGAGCAGGCGATCGGAGTTGTACGAATGGAGGGTTCGCGCGCACCCGAGCGTGCTCGTCGCGCTGCATGCCCTCGCATCGAGATCACTCTTCCGCCGGACCTCGGTGACCTTGCCCGGCACGTTCGCGTCGCCGTAGTAGAGGAAGACCTCGCGCGTCCCGCCGCCGGCCGTGGAGTCAGGATCGCCATAGACGATGCGAGTCGGCATCCCGTTGCCATCGAATTCCTTGGTCGTGTAGTTGCCCGATGGATCCTGCACCGCGCCGAGATCGAGAACGCTACCCACCGTCTTCCAGACGTGATCGATCGCCTCGAGGCACGCGCCGTCGCAGGGCTGACTGTTGCCGGCGAACGCGCTGACGCTCGTGATCACGTCTTCGCTCGGGCTAGTGATCGTCAGGCATCGCGCACCACGGAAGCACTGGCCGGTCGCACCTGCGCCGGTCTTGCCGCCGCAGAGGTTGCCGGTGCCGCAATCGGCGTCGGTCGTGCAACTGGTGGCGTTCGCCTTGTGAAAGTAGAGGGCGGTCTTCGCCGCACCGGTGCACTGCGTCCGCGATGGAGCCACCTCGTAACCGACCACGCCGCGGGGCGTGTCGACACGGACGACCTTGCCAGCCGTCGTGCCGTCGTAGACGAAGTTGACGAGGGTCTTGCTGTTACCGTCGAGGATCGAGGTCAGGTAGCTCGCGGTGTAGACATTTGTCTGCGCGAGCTGACCGCCGATCGTGACCGTGGTCAGGTTGCCCGCGGTGTAGCCGAAGGTCGTGGTGTGCTGATCCACCCACGCACCCGAAAGGAAGATCTGGAACTTCATCGACGTCATCACGCCGCCGGTGTACGCGAACAGCAACTGCCGCTTGTAGGACGCGTCGATCACGCGCGAGACTTGCGCGTTGCCGTCGTACTCGATGGTCACCACGTTCGGCGTGGCGAGCCCGTCGCGGATCAGCTTGAGTCGCCCAGTGCCGTCGTACTGCAAGCTCTCGCCGGTCAGCGTCGTGATCTCGTACTCGTTCGGCGCAGCGAGCCGCCGCTTGAATTCCTTGAAGTGATGGCCGGGCGTCGGAGTGAAGTAGTCCCACGTCGCGTCCGAAGAGGTCTTGTTGAGCAGCACGTCCTGGCCCTGGGCGGTATGCAGCACGGCGCGGGTTGGACTGGAGAGCGAGTCGATCCACGTCGCGTAGGTGTGGCCCCAGCGTGGACCGAGCGACGTGCGATAGGCGGGCGCGCCGCCACCGGGTGCAAATTGCGAGAGGTAGACGCGACGAAACCCGATTCCTGGCCCCCATGGCGCACGAGGTGCGACGTCTGGGTCGAGCGCATAGCGCAGGCTGCCCGTGGTGGGGCTCACCATGCCGGTTTCGGCGCATGACAGCGGGCTCTCGCACTGTCCTGTTGTGAGCGTGGGGTAGCAGCCTTCGTCGAAGATGCCATCGCCATCGTCGTCGACGCCGTTACCGCAGATCTCGGCAGCGTCGGCGTCGAGCGCGTCGAGCATGACCGTGGAGCTCGCGAGGAGGATCAAGAGTTGGTGAAGACGCATGGTTCAGGCTCCCGGCCGGACGCCGTCGAGGACGTCGTCGATCTGATCGCGATCCAGCTCGCGGCCTGTGAAGAGGACGTGCACGAGCGAGGTACCGTCGACGAGCACGGCGTGCAGGCGGTGATAGCGCTGCGCTTGCCCGACGGGGGTGAAGCTGCCCTCGATGCGCAGGCCGCGTAGCCCACTTCGGGTAAGGAACGAGCTCGCCGCGCCGAACCGGGCATCGGGAAGTGCGCGGTTCGCGCCGACCAGATCGCGTGTCAGGTAGGCCCGATTCCGCTCGAGGGCGAGCGCCGGATTCGCGACGCGCGAGATCACCAGGGATTCCTTGCGCTCGTTGTCGCGCTCAGGTGTCCACTCGACCATCGAGCCATGCGGCGACGCGAGCACACGTGAGGTCCAGCCGCTGGGGATCACGTAGTCCATCGTCTCGAGCTTCGCGGTGTCGACCGACGAGCTCGACGCACAGCCCGCGAGCACACAGATCACCAGCGCCTTCATGGCACCACCCCGAGCTCGCCGAGCTTCGAGATCCCGAGCGCGGCCGCCGGATGCTCGGCACGGGCACGGTCCGCGAGGTCTCGCGCCGCGCCGGCATACGCATCTTGAACGGCTTGCGGATTTGCGGTGACACCACGCAGCACCACGTCCTGCTCGTCCGGGGTGAGGTCGTCGAGCCCCCACCCCCCGCCCGCACCGATCTCGTACGGCGTGAACGGATCGCGCATGGGTTGCTCGGAGCCGGGATTCGGCATCACCGGATCACCGGTGATCGGCTCGGTCGTCTCGTCGATGGCGGGCGGTTGTGGTTCCGGCTCGCCATCGCCGCGCGTCGAGCGAGCGAACACGATGACGATGAGAATCGCGAGGCAACCGAGGATCTGGAAGTGACGCACGTACGAGCTCCCTTTCAGGCGACCGAGGACGCACCCGTGGCGTCTCCGCCGGCGAACGCTGCTCGACGGACATCGAACCCACGAGGTGTCGTTCGAGCCGCGGTTCGCGGCTCGCTCGATTCACCGACAACCAACCAACAATTGACGGTCGTCCCCGACGACCGAAACTACGGCTCGATTCTACACGGATCGCGACGCAAGAAAAAAAGGAGAATATTGGAAATCTTCGTGACGACACGGTCGCGATGCATGACGTCTTCATGATTGCTCTGGTCGCGCGTGGTGCGACTGGACTGGCGCGCACGTCGCGATGACGAACTGACCGAGCGGATTCGTGCGTGCCGTCGTGGCCGAGCTGGCGTGATACGGTGTCGATCGTGGATGCTGTCAGAGTCATCGAGCATCCTGTCGAGACCTTGGAGGCTCGAGCTCGCACTCTCGCACTACTGGCAGAGATCTTTGCGGAGGTCGGCTCTGACCACGCGCTGATCGGCGGGATCGCGGTCGGCTTTCACGCGCGCAAGCGTGCGACCGAGGATGTCGACATCCTCGTTCCTCGAGTGAAGCTCGATGCGCTCGAAGACGTCCTCGTGGCTCGCGGCTATCTCGTGACCCATTCGAGGGACATGCTTCGGGTCTATCCGGCTGGAGCGGATCCCGAGCACGACGAGGCCATCGCCGATCTGGTCGCATGGGAGGCGAACTCAGTCCTGGAAGAAGCCGCACGTGTGGCCGGGCCGGCGATCGTGCTCGGACACCACGTCAAGATCGTGCCACGTGGAGCGTTGGTCGCCTTGAAGTTCCACGCTGCCGTGTCGCCGCGCCGTGCCGTCGAGGATCGCTATCAGGATGTTGCCGACATTGGCCGGATCCTGAAGAAGCACTGGACACCCGAGGACCAAGCCGTGGCGCTGCGCATCGCGGCGCACGGCTATCCTGATGCAGACGCCGAGCTCGCCAGGCTGATCGACGATCTCGTGCACGATCGAGCCGTGAAGATCTAGGTAGTGACCTACTTCTGCACGATCGGCTTCGGATACAGCACGATCTCGATCCGGCGATTCGCGGCCTTCAAGTAGTTCGAGGTGTAGACGTTGGTCTGCGCGAGCTGCGATCCGATGGTGACGCTCGTCAGGTCTCCGCTCGTGTCGGTCACGGGGGTTTCGCTGTGATCGTGACCCAGTTCGAATACAGCATGCGTTGCGGTCCGGGTTGCGAGAGCAGTGCGCGGATCCGAAACGTCTCCGCAACGGGATAATTCCAGGTTCCCGGCGTCGAGCCGTGCGCCGGACGCGGCCCGAACACTTCGATCATCGCGCCCGGGCGCAGCGTGACCTGCTTCGCCGGCTCGGGTGCGAGCTGCAACACAGGGCGATCGCCTCGCGGCCACACGCCACCATCGGGCTGATCGATCAGGAATCCGACGCCCGCCGTGATTCCGCCGGGCCCGTACACCGAAACCTCGTGGTTCGATCCATTGCGCAGCGTGACGCGCAATACCTGGCTCGGATCGAGCTTCCTAGCGACCACGACCGGACCAATCTGCTCGAGACGCAGCTCGAGTGGACCGGCGATCTGGTTGACCTCGATCGTGTTCGAGACGACGCTGCCGATCGGCCGCACGTTGTCGCGACGCGGCAAGCGCGCCAGCTCCGCGTCGACATCGTAGGTGAGCAACGCGCGCATCCGGCCGAGGCGATCGTCGGGGAAGCCCAGCGTTGGAATGCGGGTCAGCACCGCGCGCTCGCCGGGGCGGAGCACGATCAGCTCGCCCGGCTGTTCGAGTCGATCGGGGTGTCCGATGAAGAACGGTCGCGGCAACCTCTCCCACCGGCCATCGGCGAGCGCGACTTCGTAGTCGTAGTAGAGCGGCGCACTGGCGCCGAGCCATGCGTTGCTGCCTGGTCGCGGCACCGAATACGTGCGCGTCGTCGAGCGATTCACCAGTGCGACGGTCAGCGGCGGTGGCTCGACGGGCGGTCGGTTGCCGAGGCTCGCCGGCGTCACTTCGAGCGCGAGGCCGGGCTCCGGCGCTATGGCCGCTGGCTTCGGCGGCGCGGTGGCGGACGTGCCACAGCCGAACGCCAGCAGGACGGTCCAACGCATGCCGAGATCGTGCACGCT
Source organism: Deltaproteobacteria bacterium (assembly GCA_031385555.1). Lineage (GTDB taxonomy): Bacteria > Myxococcota_A > Polyangia > Haliangiales > Haliangiaceae > JABFXX01. The sequence goes on from JANNBP010000201.1 coordinate 9,196, forward strand.
TCGCGGCGAGCTGCCAGGTCGGATCCACACGATCGAGGACCCATCCCGGCCGAGGACACCGCGTCAGGACGTCGTCGAGATCTGGGACCGCGGGCTCGGTCGAGGTCGAACAGTTGCGAGTGGGTCTGCGGAGATTACTTCTTCACGATCGGTTTCGGATACAGCACGATCTCGATCCGGCGATTCGCGGCCTTGTTGACCTTCGACACCGGCCGGTACTGCCCGAACGCGAGCGCGGCGAGCCGCGACGGATCCACCTTCGCGACATCCTGCAGGTAGTGCACGACGGTCAGCGCACGCGCGGCCGACAGCTCCCAGTTGGTCGCAAACTTCGGGGCCGATGAAGGCTCCGGCTTCTGGCCCTTCTTCGGTGGCGGCGCTTTCGGCGCCGGGAGCCGACCGATCGGCTGATCATCGGTGTGGCCCTGCACCCAGATCTGCTTGTCGGGGATCTCCTTGAGCGCGACCGCGACCTGGTCGAGCACCTTCTTGCCCTGCTCGGTCAGCTGATCCTCGAGCGTCTTGAACAGCACCTTGTCGACGAGCCGCAGCGTGATCTCTTCGCCATCCGATGACACCAGGCCGATCGATTTGTCGACCGTCGCCTGCAGCTTCGCGGAGATGTCGGACTGCTCCTTGATCTTGGATTCGGCGACGGCGACTTTTCCGGCGAGATCCTTCTGGACCTTGGTCGCGTCGATCAGCTTTTCTTCGACGGCGATCTTGTCGAGCTCGAGCTTGCGCAGCTTGGTCTCGAGCGCGTCACCGCGCGTCTTCTGGACGTCCGTCGCCTTGGCAGCGACCGCGACCTTGTCCTCGGCCTCGCCGATCCGCGCATCGGTGGTCAGCATCGGCCGCACCACGAAGCCGGCGAGCACACCCACCACCGCCGCCCCACCGGCGGCGAGCCACGGCTTCTTGCTCGGGCTGGGTTTCCCGCGGGACATCGCGGGCTCGCTGTCGCGCTTGCCTCCGCCCTTGGGGATGGGCAACCGAGGATAGACCTCGATCCCGTCGTCGGTGGATCCGCGTTGGCCTGACATCGGCTTCTCAGCCTAGCGCATCAATCGCCGAGTGCTGCGCCGCGCCGCCGCGGATCGACGGTGCCTTCCCAGCCATCCTTGGTGCGCGCGATCGCCGACACGCCGCCGAACTCGTGCGGTGCGAGGCCCCACGTCAGCTCGTGGCCCATGTCGCGGAGCTTGTCCTCGGTGGGTTGATCGATCGAGGCGTCCTGGAGCTGGAGCACGTCGGGGAAGTCCTGCTGATGGATCCGCGGCTCGGCCACCGCGCGCGCGACCGGCATCCCGAAGTCGATCACGTTCGACATCGTCTGGAACACGGCGGTGATGATCCGCGACCCACCCTCCGCACCGACCACGAGCACGAGCTCACCCTGGGCATCCTCGACGATCGTCGGCGACATCGACGACAGCATCCGCTTGCCCGGCTCGATCTTGTTCGCGGCGCCCTGGCGGAGACCGAACATGTTCGGGCTACCCGGCTTCGCGGTGAAGTCATCCATCTCGTTGTTCATCACGAAGCCGGCGCCGGGGATCGTGACGCCGCTGCCGAACGACGTGTTGATCGTCGTCGTCAGCGCGACCGCCATGCCCTTGCCGTCGACGACGCACAGGTTCGTCGTGTGGAGACCTTCGATCAGCGGCGGCACCGCCTTCGAGACCGTCGCCTTCGGACCGATCGTCGCCGCGAGCTTCTTCTGGTAGTCGGCCGACAGCAGCTGCGCGAGCGGCATGTCCTTGAAGAACGCCGGATCCGCGAGCTTGTCGTTGCGGATCCAGTACGCGCGTCGCCACACCTCGGCGAGCCGATGCACGTGATCGGGGCCGTGATACGCGATCTTGCCGAGATCGAGCCCCGCGAGCATGCCGGCGACCATCGCGATCACCACGCCGCCCGACGACGGCGGCGGCATCGACATCACCGAGCGCCCGCGATACGCGAACCTCAGCGGCTCGCGCCACACGGCCTTGTAGCCGGCGAGATCCTCGGCCGTGATCATCCCGCCGCCCGCCTTCATCTCGGCGACGATCGCGGCCGCGGTCTCGCCCTTGTAGAAGCCGTCGGGGCCGTGATCGCGGATCCGCTCGAGCGTCTTCGCGAGCTCGGGGATCTTGACCACCGCACCGACCGCGACGGGCTTGCCGTCGGGCAGCCACAGCGCGGCGCTCGCCGGCGACTTCGCGAGCTTGTCGGCGGTCGGTTTCCGCGCGATCGCCTTCGCGAGGTACTCGTCGATCGTGAAGCCGTCGCGCGCGAGCTTGATCGCGGGCTCGACGAGCTCCTTCCACGGCTTCTTGCCGAGCTTCTTGTGGAGCTCGTAGAGGCCGGCGACCGCGCCCGGGACACCCGACGCGCGATGGCCGATCCGGATGTCGTCGGTGGGCTTGCCATCCTTGTCGAGATACATGGTGTCGGTCGCTGCACCCGGGGCGGTCTCGCGGAAGTCGAGCGCCATCGCCTTGCCCGGCGCGGTGCGCACGACGGCGAACCCACCACCACCGAGGTTGCCGGCGGTCGGGTGCGTCACCGCGAGCGCGAGGGCCGTCGCGACCGCGGCATCGACGGCGTTGCCCCCGGCGGCGAGCACGTCGCGCCCTGCGGTCGACGCTTCGATCGATTCGGCCGCGACCATGAACGTCTTCGATGCGCCGGTGAGCTCCTGGCGGATCAAGGCGGGCTCGTCCGTCTTGTAGACAGGAATCGGCTTGGCCTCGACCGCGGCATCGGGCGTGCGCTCCGGCCAGGTGATCTGCTTCGGATCGACCTCGGGAGGCGGTGGCGGCGCCGAGCGCTTGCAGGCAATCGCGACCACGGCGAGCGCGATCAGGCGGAGCTTCATGCGGCGCATCCTACGACATCGATGTCCGGACCGGAGGCTGACCACCGAAACGGGCAGGCGCCTCGCGATCCACGACATCCCCCGCAACTAGCTACGCGGGCTCGCGAATTCGCCACTCTGACAGCTGGCACCGAAGGTGAACTACGGCTTGTCATGCGCTCGCTTCGCTCAGCCCTCGTCCTCTCCCTCGCAGCCTGTGGCGCCGGTGGTGCCGCCGATAGTGGTGCCCCCGCGCCCGGTGGCAACGTCGGGTTCGGTGGTGCCCAGGACATCGGCGAGTTCCGCGGCATCCTCGAGCGCGGCGAGATCCCCGCCCCGAACACGCTCGATGCGAACGGCTTCTTCAACGAGCACTTCGTCGAGCCGCCGAAGGTGACGTGCGGCGGGCCGCTCTGCCTGACGCCCGGCCTCTCGGTCGGCCGCGACTTCCTCACCGGCGCGCATCAAGCGACGCTCCAGATCTCGGTCAACACCACGATCGATCCGCTCGAGCATCCCCGCCTGCCGATGAAGCTCTCGCTCGTCGTCGATCACTCGGGATCGATGGCGGAGGACGGCCGGCTCGACAAGGTCAAGGTCGGCCTCCACGCGTTGATCGATCAGCTGCACGACGAGGATCGCCTCTCGATCATCTCGTTCGACGACACCGTCACGATCGACCAGCCCTTCACGCCCGCGAGCCTCGATCGCGACAAGCTCCACCTCGTCGTCGACAACCTGCGGCCCGAGGGCGGCACGAACATCTTCGACGGCCTCAAGGCGGGCCTCGACGCGCTCGGCGAGACGGTCGAGAACGAGAAGCAGAACCGCGTGATCCTGTTGAGCGACGGGCTCGCCACCGCGGGCAACACGTCGCAGCAGGCGATCATCGAGATGGCGACCGGCTACATCTCGCGCGGCATCGGCCTCACCACGATCGGCGTCGGCACCAGCTTCGACGTCGAGCTGATGCGCGGCCTCGCCGAGCGCGGCGCCGGCAACTTCTACTTCGTCGAGGACGCCTCCGCGGCAACGGAGGTGTTCACCGAGGAGGTCGACGTGTTCATGTCGCCCATCGCGCTCGATCTCGAGATCCGTGCGACGACGTCGTCGGGTTGGCAGATGACCGACGTGGTCGGCACCAAGCAGTGGGTGCCCGGTGCGTCGACCGGCGAGATGCGCGTGCCCGCGGTGTTCTTCGCGAGCCGCACCAGCCAGCAGGGTGAAGTGGGCCGCCGCGGTGGCGGCAGCATGATCTTCGTGCGCCTCGATCCGACGGCCGCCGCGATCGGCGACGTCGCGAGCCTGACCTTGTCGTACCGCCTCCCGAACACGCAGGAAGTGGTCACCGACACGGTCAAGCTGAACTACGACCGCGAGCCCACCGAAGCGCTCGAGGAGCCGTTCCTGTCGTACGCCGAGATGGCCGAGCGCTACGCGATGTACAACACGTTCCTCGGCTTCCGCCTCGCGACCGAGCTCGCGTCGGTTGGTAACTTCGACTGCGCGGCCGCGACGCTGCAGACCACGCGCAACAGCGCGGCAGCGTGGAACGACACGCACGGCCAGGACCCCGACATCACCGCGGACCTCGAGCTCGCCGACATGTTCCTCGGCAACCTGCGCGCGCGTGGTGCAAGCGCCGACGTCGCGCTCGAGACCTGCCCGCTGACGCAAGGTGAGTTCCCTGGATGGGACGTGATCGAGGGTGACGACCACTACGCGATGGCCTGTTCGTCTAGCAAGGCAGGGAGCGGCTGGCTGCTGATCCTCGGCGCCCTGTTCCTGGTCCGTCGCCGCCGTCGCTAAGCTTCGGCTACTGGACCGTCACGTTGATCGTCGACGCACGATAGCCGGCGACGGAGACATCGATCGTCCAGGTCCCCGGGCTTGTGGGAGTGGTCAGTGTGGTAACGCCGACCGACGTGTTCGTATCGACGTCGCTGATCAGATCGAGCGCTGAATTGGTGGTGACGGGCACGCCGTCGAGCCGTGTCGTGATCGACGCCTCGTGGCTGCTGATCAACCTCGGCGCGGTGACAGTCAGTCCGACCTGAGCGCCGCTCGCCAACGCACAGATCGTACCGCACGACAGACTCGTCACGATCCGCGGCTTCCGGATCGTGATCTCGTTGCTTCGAGCTCGCGAGGCTCCGAGCTGAACCTCGAGCCGCCATCTCGCTCCATCGGCAGCTGTTGGCACCGCCATCGTCGCCGTCTGGAAGGTTTCGCCAACCCCCAACTCGGTCGTGAGTGTGGCTGCACCGAGATCGCTAACCACCCCGTCGATCACGTTGCGAATGATGATCGACTGTGGAATCTCGCCCGGAATTGCGATCCGAGCGTGGATCGAGCCGACGGCACCTTCCCGCTCGCAACTCTCACCGCACTCCTGGATCGCGATGCCGATGGGTGGCGGTTGGAGGTTGAAGATCTGGCTCACGAACGCGGTGTGCCCGGGAACGGCGGTCACGGTGAGCCGGAAGTCTGGCGAGATCACTGCCGGTGCGTTCATGGTGCCGACGAAGAACACGTGGCCACCAGCTCGCTTGGCCGGGGGAACCGCGATGGGAACTGCGATCTCTTTGTGATCCACGAGCACGCCGAAGGTCGGGGCGGGTACCTTGGTTGTCGCACCCGGGAAGTCCACGTTGCCGTAGTCGACGACAATCTCGATCTGATCACTGCCCGCGTTGAGCTGTCCCAACGGCGAGTCACCGGTGCAAGGCGTGGGAAGCCCGAGCGCACTCGCTGGAGGCTCACCTGCAATCACGAGCGAGCAGTTCTGCGCTGTCCGCTTGAGAACGGAGATGGCCTCGATCGGTTGATCGGCCCGGAAGATCGTCGGAACGATCGTCTGGAAGCCTTGATTGACGGATACCGCGAACTGAAGATTGGCGGTCACCACATTGGGAGTGGTCAGTGTTGCCACGAAGAACGTGCGACCGTCGATTCGTCGCTCCGGCAACAGGGCAGTGCCTGCGTCGATCGTGGTTCCGTCGACCGTCACCTGCACGGTCGGGACGGCCGCGTTCGTAGTCCCCGGGAACTCGACATCCTTGTAGTCGATGACGAGCCTCAACTCGTCGACACCCGCGATCAGGTGTGGTGCCGAAGCAGTCGCGCACAGATCGGTGAGACCGAGCTCCTTCGCCGGCAAGGCTGACGTCATCACGGTGAAACAGCTCTCGTCGATGCCCGAGGCGGTCAGTCGCATGATCGTGACATCAGGCCCGGTCACCGGGTCCGTGGAGCAGCCAGCGACGACAACCACACCGGCGAGAATGAAGCTGCGTGACCTCAATTGATCTCCACGATGCGATTTCGATCATCGCCATCGAAGTTGAAGTGCAGCATGCACTCGTGCGGGGCGCTGGGATTGGTCCTCGTGATCGTGAGCTGGAAGCTGAACGACGTCGGTGCCGGCGCCAGTGGAACGCTGGGAGGAGTCACGGCGAACGATCCGGAGCAGGAGATCTCCAGCGTCCCGGGCGTGGTTGCCGTGTATCCGATATCGACGGTGACGGTCGCGCCGGACTTGATCGCGCCCGGGCTGATGGTTACCGAGGTGAGCTCGTTGGGCATGGTGGTCCTTGCTAGTGCGTGGTGACGGTTGCGTTGGTGGCTGGCTTGGAGGCCTCGCGCACGTATTCGGGGAGGTTGAACTGCACGTTGAATCCCACGTAGGGCTTGAACGTGACGTCGGGCTTCTCGTCGGCGAGCGTGCTGCTCTTTCGATCGAGCAGCACACCGCCGAGGGAAATCGAGGTGTACGGGATGATGTGGAGAGCGACGCCGAAATAGACCGGCGGAAACCCGCTGTAGCCCGACAGCCGCTTGTCCGGCCCGAAGCTGCTCACCTTCGGTGAGAACCCGAGCTCGAGCGCGAATGCGCGCTTCCAATCCTGGCCGAATCCGTTGCTCCACAGCACGTCGTCGCCACGATTCGGGACAAGGTGGAGCTGCACCGCGGTGTAGAAGAGAGCAAAGTTTCCGTCGGTGCGGAGCTGCGCGTATCCGAGAACCGGCGTGAGATACGAGAACACCCAGGTGCTCTCGGTAAACTCGACCGAGGTCGCGATCGGAGCCGACGCTTCGTACGCGACCAGTCCTTCGGTCTTCACGGACAACATGCCCTTCGCCGCAGCGAGGTCCGCGTGGCTACGCGCCAGCTTGTTGAGCGCTTGGCTCCACTCCTGGAGGGTGATCGCCGCACCGTCCGCACCTTCGATCGCACGCCCGAGATGAGCAAGGATCGCCTGCCCGGTGTCATCGGCGTAGAACCTCGGGTTTGGCTCCTTCGCGCGACCCGCCTTGAAGGCAGCGAGTACGTCGTCGTAGACCTTCCTGGCTTCGTCGAACGTCGTCCTCGCTCTCGCGATCTCGAGAAGTGCGTCTGACATGTCGAAGAACTTCTGGTGGGCTTGAACGACGAGCTCGGTCTGCTCTTTTGTCCACGGGCTCGCTCCCTGTTGGATCGCAGTGCGGAGCTGAGGGAATGAGTACTTGCGCGCTCCGACCAGGACCTGGTTGTTCATCAGGCGAACAAGATCACCGAGAGTCACGCCTGGCCGCACCTCGAGCGCGTCCGCTCCAACATCAAGGCTGCGACTGGACCCATCACCAACCCACGCGAGGAACTTGGCATTCGCGCTGATGCCGAGGCTGAGAATCGGAGTGTCACCGTAGCTAAAACGCGAGCTCGTGGCCGAGGTCAGCCGAATCCCGATCTTCCCGGGATTCCACACGAGCAGAAGGGCCGCCGCGTGTGCAAGGTGATCGATCGGAACGGATCGCTTGGAGTCCGCAGTGATCGGGATCGTGACGTCTCCCGCCGGCAGGGTATCGAGTGCGATCGACGAGTCCTTCAACCTTCCGACGCGATCGACAGCGGTTCGAAAATCGAGTGTATGACCGACAAGTGTTTGTCCCGCCGCGCGGAAGGCGGTTGCCTTCGCAGCGACCTGGCTCACATCGCTCGCGCGCGTCTTGCCGAGGACACTCTGGGCCAGCTCCAGAAGGTTGTTCTCGTAGGTCTGGAGTGCAGACTGCCCGCACTCGGGCGTGGTGCACGCCTTCAGGACGTTCACCAGCGTATCGATCGCTGTTCCGATCTCCTTCTCCGAGGAGATCATCTCTTGGCTGCCGGTCTCGACGAACAGGCAGTAATGGAAACCGGACTGGAAGAACGAGCGGTCTCCCGAGACCAGCAGTTTGTATTCCTGATCTCCCTTCGCATCTTTCCGCTCCCAGCGCGCGGACGCGAGGACGTGATTCTCCTTGTAGCCGTCTTCCACGGCGGGGTAGACCTCGCGCAGTCGATGCACGCCGGCATCGACCGCACGCTTCTGCTGCTGGTCCGCATGGAGCGCGTCCTTGATGACAGAGCACGCGGGTCCGCGGTCACCGACGAAGACTGTCCGGCTGCCCTTTCGCACGATGAAGACATGTGCAGACTTCACCACCTCCTTCGCCGAACCGACGATGTAGAACGGCTTGCCGAGCGGCAGGTCTGTATCCGGTCCGGACGCGGTGATGGTCACCTTGGGGATTTCGTCGGCCTCCCCGAACCGGGAAGTGCCCAGAGCCATCGTCACAACGATGGCTGAGAGTCGTGTACGCATGCGCAAGCTCCAGTCAAAACGGCAATTGGATCGCGCGCCCGATCAGCGTGCGACGATGGTCAACTCGAAGCGCTCGTCGGTCGCGGAGGGGTTCCACGGTTGCCGATGGACGAACACCAGCGTGCCCGTCAGAGCTCGCTCGGCATGGACCACGATTCGGGTCCGCGCCGTCGAGCCGACACCACCCACGATTGCATGCGGCCTCTCGATCGAGACCACGAGACCGGGAGGGATCGCGACGAGTGCCCATTCGAAGCCAGCCGTAGCCAGCTCGGGTAGCTCGATCGCGAGTGCCTCGCCGACCGGCGTCTCGATCATGCGGCCGTTGTCTGCTTTCGACAACATGGTGCGCGGCTCAGGCTATCAGTGATCGCCTCCGCTACACCCACACTTCTTCGTCGCGGCAGTGGCCTTGAACGAGCTGGGCTTGGAGTCGTCCCCGGGGGTGCGTTGAAACGATCCAGGAATTCCCTGTGGCGAACCCGCGGACTGGAACGAGCTTGGAACCGACGTGATGCCAGTGGACTGGAACGACGATGGTGCCTGACCGCTGGTCGGGGCTGATGTCCGGAACGTCGCTGGGGTTTCGTTGGATCCCGCTGCGCCGGTCCACACGTAGCACTGCACACCCTCGTAGCCCCATCCGTACTTCCCGCCGCCGAGCTCGTCCCAGCTCGTCGTGTAGAAGTGATCACCACCACCGGGGTTCCAGTAGCGGTGTAGCGGCACCGTTCCCGGGAGCTGCGTCGACGCGACGTAACACTGCACGCCTTCATACCCCCATCCGTATTTGCCACCGCCGAGCTCGTCCCAGCTCGTCGTGTAGAAGTGATCGCCGATGTCCGGGTTCCAGTAGCGGTACAGCGGGACGAGCCCGCTGGTCTGCGTCGAAGAAACGAAGCACTGGACGCCTTCGTATCCCCAGCCATACCGGCCCTCGCCGAGCTCTGCCCATGAGGTGGTATAGAAGTGATCCGCGTTGCCACCGTTCCAGTAGCGATAGAGCGGAACGTAGGCGCCCGACGGCGTTGGCGTGGCGCCCGTCTGCACACCCCACATCGCGGCGTCGATGCCGCATTCGCCGTAGCCGATCTTGAAGAACCCGCGCTCGCCCCACCCCGTTCCCCAGCTGTTCTTGCAGATCCACGCCCGTTCGGCGTCGCTGTAGCCGACGACCACCACGCAATGCCCCCCACGGAACGTCGCATTCGGAGTACGGCGATAGACACCGGAGGAGTAGGCGCTGAAATCGGTGTAGACGCTGAAGCAGGCCGAGATCGGGCCCTTGGTCGAGAGCCAATCCTTCATCTCGTTCACATTGCGGATCTCCTTGTACGAGAGGATCCGGACGAGGCGCTGACCGGCATCGCCGCACAACGTGCATTGGACGTCCTGCGGTGAGTAGGGGGAGCACGCTTCGTCGACGACGCCCTGATCTCGCAGGGCCCGCATCGCCGGATCGACCCACCACCCGTTCGCGCAGGTTCGCCCCTGGCCTCTGGCGATGCAGTTGAAGAGGTGTCCCTCGGAGAGGTCGATCGTGAAGCCAGGATCATTTCGAGAGAACCGCATGGTTCCCTCGACGGCACCGATCACACCGAACGAGACGCAGGAACCACAGCCGAGCTGGTTGCGCACCGCGGTGATGAAGTTGCGTCCGCCCACGTTGCGCAGATCGAAGCTCGCTGGAGCGGTGCTCCCGGTTGCCTCGAGCGCGCGAATACGCTCCGGCGCGGCGGCCATCAACTCGCGGACGTCGAGCGGAAGCTCACCCGATTCGGGTGGCGGGTTGTAGCCGAGGAGTCGCTCGAACTCCTCGGAGGATAGTGCGGTGATTTCGTTCTCGCGCGCTGCCCAGGGGGCCTGCAGCGACTCTAGTTCTTGCGTGAGCGCAGCAATGTTGACGATCGGCATGTCTCGAGTTCCTTGAATTTGTTTTGGGGCGACGCGCCGTCAGATGATCGGGCTCGTCGCAGATGGCGATTGGATCGCGGCCACGCGTACAGCTCGCTTCGAGCCGGCGCTCGGGTTGACGAAGCGCACTAGGCACGCGGCGCGGTACTCGTCGGAGGCCAGGAAGCCGTACTGGATCTCCTGGAACGCTGCTCCGTTCATCATCGCTCCCACCCAGCCCACCAGGCCTGCAGGATCGGGCGCACGGCTCAGCAGCGTCTGATAGAGCTCGGTGACTCGCTGTGTGCAGTGCTCCTCAGAGAACAGAAAGCCACGGATCACGTCGGCGGTCGTGGCCCCTGCAGCCAAGGCATCGATCCAGCCCTGCTTGCCGTTTGGATCCGACGCACGACCGAGCAGGCTCTGATACAGCGACTCGACGAACTGCGCAGGCGGAGCATGCTTGCTCTTGTATTCGGCGCTATCAAGAAACCCGGCCAGGATCTCGTGGCGTGGGCGACCGCTCTGCAGGCTTCCGACCCAACCCTGGAGGCCCGCAGGATCCGGATCGCGACCGAGCAGACCGCGATAGAACGACGTCACCACGTTCGTGCAGTACTCGACGGAGTTGAGGAATCCGCGAACGATGTCGCGAAGCGACGCTCCGCCGAGGCGCGCCGCGACCCAACCATCCAGTCCAGCCTTGTCTGGCGCGCGACCGAGGAGATCCGCGTAGAGCGAGGTGACCCACTTCTCCTCGTCGTAAACACCGATCCCGACGTCTTGCCAGGCGTCGATCACGACCTCCTTCTCGAGCTTGCCGTAGAGACGACCGGCAACCTCGACAGTCAGGTTTGCGAAGTCCTGGAACTGTGCGGTCGACGTGAGACGCGAATCGAGCAGTGTGCGATACCAGATGTTCCCGGCCTTCTCCCACGCATTGCCGCCGAGTGCGATGGCGACGAGATAGAACGCGTGATTGGGAATTCCGGAATTGATATGAACACCACCATTGTCACGTGTGGTGTTGACGTAATCCTTCATGTCGCCGGGCTGCGGGTCCTTGCCGAGCTTCGGATCGTTGTAGGCAGTGCCCGGAGCCTTCATGGAGCGGAGGGCGATACCGCTCACGCCCGCGGCGAAGATGCCTTGGCCGATCAGCCAGTCCGCAGTGGCGGCTGACTGCCCCTTGCTGTGTTGTTTGACCAGTGAGCCAAACACGTCAGACATCGATTCGTTGAGAGCGCCGGATTGACCGGAGTAGACGAGGGCCGCCGTGGTCCCCGTGACGCCGTGCGCGAGCTCGTGGCCCATGATGTCGATCGCGATCGTGAAGCGATTGAAGAGCGAGCCATCGCCATCGCCGAACACCATCCGCTGGCCGTTCCAGAACGCGTTGTTGTAGTTCGCGCCGTAGTGCACGGTTGCGTTCAACGGCAACCCGGCGTCGTCGATCGAGTCGCGGTGGAAGACGTCCCAGAACAGATCGTACGTGGCGCCGAGTCCCTCGAAGGCCTCGTCGGCTGCGGCGTCGCCCGTGGGCGGTCCGCCCTCGGTGCGGACGGTCGCGCCGGGCAGGTTGCTCGTGTGCTTCGTGTCGGAGATCGTTCGAGCCTTGTGCGGGCGAGCGAATGCCGTGAGTGCGGGTGCCTGCGGAGCTCCACGCAGCGCAGCGCGCACGATTCGCTGCCGTGCGGTGAGCGCCAAGCTATCGGCCGCCGCCTGCTTTTCGTGGGCCGTGCCGTTCTGGGCGATATGCTCCAGGATGTGTGGAGGAATGATGCTGCAAGTGCAGGCGTGACCGTGGGACATGAGCGATTCCTTTCAGTGAGTGACCGGCTGCGCGGTTGAACGAACGAACGAGATCAGGTCGTCGATGGCGGCGTCGCCGATTGGGTCGCGAAACTCGAGAGTCCTCGACCGCTCACCGTCGACGACCGTGAGCACGTAGTGCTGGATGTCTGCGCCGCGCGCGGCGATCGGTTGTGGAGCACGCGTGAAGAAGTCGGCGTCGGAGACGAGCGCCTCGAGGCGTGCCGCCTCTGCGGGTGCAAGCACGCTCGAATCGAGCGTGCTTGGCCCCGCCAGCGCTGGAAAGAACGCCAGCCCCCCACCCACTTCAAATCGAATCTGCACTTGCTCCTCGAGGAACGAGCCTGACGCGCACTCCCGTCGCCCTGCTGCCCACCTACCCCATTCGCAGCCACCCGCTGCGCGTTCAGAGCTCGTTCCAACCGGGTAGTGACGCCACGCGGTCGTTCGTTCCGGACGTTCTTGCGAAATCGCATGACATACCGGAATCGGGTTAGGTTGTAGTGGGATGCCGAGCGACGACTCCACTCACGACATGGAGGACGTGATCGTGGACCCTCGCCCCGCCGCACATCCGGTCGAGATGGAGACGGTGCGCGCGAAGGCGGAGCGCGCGCTGTTCGGGCGCTCTGCACCAGCGAAGGTCGGCCGGTATCACATCCTCGATCGCATCGCCGGCGGCGGCATGGGTGTGGTCTACGGAGCGTACGATCCGGACCTGGATCGACGTGTCGCGCTCAAGGTGGTGCACCCACGGCGCACGCACGACGCGCGATCTCAAGAGCGCTTGATCACGGAGGCACGTGCCCTCGCGAAGCTCGACCACCGCAACGTGGTGAAGGTGCACGACGTGGTGATCAGTGACGGCGCGGTCGTCATCGTCATGGAGCTCGTGGTCGGGCAGACGCTGGCATCGTGGGCCTCTCAGCCACGAGACTGGCGCGACTCGGTGCGCGCGTATCGACAGGCCGCGGAGGGCTTACTTGCCGCTCACAAGGTGGGCGTGGTGCACCGTGACTTCAAGCCGAGCAACGCGATCATCGGAGATCATGATCGCGTGCGAGTACTCGACTTCGGACTCGCGCGATTCAGCGACTTCTCGACGGAAGCATCAGAGCTCACTCGCTCGACCGCGATCACAGGACTGACCGAGACCGGCGATGTGCTCGGTACGCTTTCGTACGCGGCTCCCGAACAGCTTCGTGGTGAGCCGAGCACCTTGTCGGATCAGTTCAGCTGGTGCGTGTCCCTTCACGAGGCGGTCGAAGGAGTGGCGCCGTTCGAGGGAAAGACGCTCGCCGAACGGCTCGCGAACATCGAGCGCAGAGCCGTGAAGCTCGGAGGTGACGAGCGCAAGATCCCGGCATGGGTCCGTAGCCTGATCGCTCGCGGGTTGTCTCCGCGGCCCGAGGATCGGTTTCCCGACATGGCGGCCGTCGTCGAAGAACTGGGCCGTCTGCGCGGCATCCGTCGCTATCGCACACCACTTCTTGTCACCGGGACACTCGGCATCGGGATCGCGACCACGTTGCTGATGCGCGGCAGCCCGCCACCACACGACGACGAATGCGATGGCGGTGGAGCACAGCTCACGACTGCGTGGAATGCCGAGCTGCGGAGCGCGGTCTGGAACACGCTCGACGGATTGAAGTCGCCATATTCGCGCGAGGTGCGCGATCGCGTGACACGTGGGCTCGACCGCTACGCAGCCGACTGGACGGAATCTCACCTCGCTGCGTGTCGAGACCACCGAAGAGGAGCTACTTCGCCAGCCCTGCTCGACCGACGGATGATCTGCCTCGACCAGCGGTTGTCGGACTTGCGCGCGGCAACCGCGGTGGTCGAGCACGTCGACGGGACGTCGCTCTCGAAGGTGGTCGACGTCGTGGCACAGATGCCTCCGATCTCGCGATGCGCTGATCTCGAGCGTCTGCGATCCGATGTCGAGCCGCCGGAGGGTGAACCGCTGCGCGAGCAGGTACGAATGATCCGGGGCAAGATCTCCGAGGCCGAAGCACTCGCGCGCGCGGGTCAATCCGAGCAGGCACGCAAGGCGGCAACCGAGGCGGTCGATGGTGCCATCGCCACACCATACGCACCCGTACAGGTCGAGGCGACCCTCGCGCAGAGTCGGACGCTGATGTCGTTCGGAGAGAACGTCGCGGCGGCAAAGCCGCTGGCGATGGCGCGAAGTCGAGCGCTCGAGCTGCAGATGATTCCTGCCGCGGTCGAGGCAGGTGCTCGGCTACTTTACGTCGAGAATCTGCGAACCGCTTCGCGAACGAACATCGAGCATGACGCCGCGATCCTCGAACCGCTCAGCAAGCTCCGCGCGTGTGCGTCGTTCGCGCGGCCGCTCCTGCTCAACAACCTCGCCGTCGCGTTGCTCTCGACCGGCGATCGAACCAGAGCGTTCGAATACTTCCAGAGCGCGCAACGCGCGATCTCCGCAACTCCATCACCGGATCTCGAGCTGGTCGTGATCGACCGCAACCTTGCGATGCTGACGGCCGACGACGAGCTTCGACACGAGCTCGCGAGTAGCGTGGTGCAGCGATTTCGCGATGTCCTCGGGGACACGCATCCGACCACGCTGGAGGCGGTGAATGCGGCAGCGGAGTACGAGGTCGATCCCGCGAAGGCGTACGAGATGATCCGGACGTCCACCGAGGCGTACCGTCAATTTCACCCGACGCTCGTGGAAGCGGCAGTGTTGCCAGAGGCTACGCGGGCGTTCCTCGCGAGCGAGCTCGATGATCCGATCCGGGCCCGCACCGATTACCGCACGGCGGTGGTGCAGTTGGCGCGCAGCACGGATCCCGACGTCGCGGTCCTGCACGAGCTGTTGATCGGAGAACTGGCGCTCCTCGACGCCGATCTCGATCGAGCGGAGCGCGCCTTCACGAAGGCCCGCGAGCTACGAAAGGCAAGCTCGGCGTGGTGGGACAAGGCGGATCTGTGTCGAGCCGAGCTCGGCCTCGCCACGGTGGCGATCGCTCGCGGCCAGCACGCGGCGGCGATCCCTCACCTCGAGGCGGCGATCAGCGGCATGTCGTCGATCGTGCAGATGAACGAGCTGATGCTCCATCGCCGCTTGCTGGCACGCGCGCAACGCAGCCTCGCCGGCGTCCTGCGAGCGCGCGGGGAGCAGGGTCGGGCAGCCGAGCTCGAGAGCGCTGCGCAGCAGTTCTATGATCGAGGGTCGGTTGGATATGCGACGCGGCTGAAGTCGCCAAAAAAATAGCGCGGAACGGTGAGCGCTGTAGAGTCACTACCCAAACATGAGACTCTTGTGCGTCGTGATGGTGTGGTTCGCGGCTGGGTGTTGCTCGACAGCGAAGACGCCGACGCCGCTCGAAACGGCAAAGGGCGTCTGTAGCAAGGCCGCCAAAGTCTGCAACACCTATTCGTGCGGCGGCAACTCCGCGGTCGTCAATGCATTCCCGGTGAATGGGTGGCGCTCGGGTGAGTGCTCGTACGAAGGCATCCAGGTCATCAAGGCGTCCCTGGATGGAGCGTGCGCCGGTCAAACGCTGGATATCAAGAACGGCCGACTCGTCGGACTCAACAGCGATGGTTCCGAGGGCTGTGTGGAAGCGGGACTGAAGGGCACGAGCTTCGAGATTGGTGGCTACAAGAAGGATACGGAGCGGATCAAGATCACGGATGTGAAGGTCGACTGGGAGGCTCCAAACCATACCAAGCGAACCGCGTACCAGATGGAATGGGAGAAGAACAAGTACGGCCTGTGCTCGCGAGACGGTCAAAAGCTTCGAAAGGAGCTCGGGATCGAGACCCTATACGACACCGATGACCTGCCGGATGCGAAGGCCCAGCTGGTGATTCCGCTCGTCGGCGAAGTCTACGGTGAGCAAGGAGAGATTGTTCACAAGGACAACTGGAATCACTTCGCATGTGTGGACGACGCGCTTGCCAAGCGCAGCCTCTACAATCTCGAGGACCCCAAGGACCTCAAGAAGAACCACGCCGCGTTGCGCATGCTCACCGCCGACTATTGCGGAGCGATGGCCTGGACGGTGCGTGGCGAGTGGATCGAATGGGGACACGCCAACTCGCTGAACGTCGAAGCGCAGTGGGACGAAGATGGCGCGAAGTGTCTGACCGCGCCTCGGCTACTACGAGATGACAACGACCAGCCTGTCCTGCCGGCCGATAGCCAGCACTTCAAGCGGCTCTGCAAGAAGTTTCCCAACGGCTGCAAGACCGTCGACGACTGGATGACGGCAATGAAGACGTGTCGGAAGATGAACGGCGATCCGATAAAGGAGCTCAAGCCGTGCGAGGAGTGCACGGATCCTTTGAAGTGTCCGCTGTCGTCGAAGAACGCGAAGCACCCGTGAGAATCGTGATCCTGCTCGCCGTCATCTGCGGATGTCGCGCGCAGCCCAGACCACCGCTCCTATTCGATCGGCAGGGCCCGACCGAGCTTGCGCTCACACACGATATTCGCGTCGACCTCAAGGCCCTCGATACAGACCGATTCCGCATCGCACTCGGCGGACGAACGCTGATTCCCGAGCACCTCGTGCGCAGCCGAGTCGCTGGTGCCACGGTCGTCAACGGGACGATTCGAGGTGGCGGAACCCTGGCGCTCGCTCGCGTGGGTACGCGGCTGACCGGGATCATCAGGCTCGGCTCGGCAGGATTCGAGATCGAGCCGACGGCGACTGGTCACCGCTTGATCCCTCGGTCGTGGAGACGACCACGACCACTCCACGGTCCGCAATGGAGCGAGATCATGAATAGCCGCGGCCGTCGGCCCCCGCCCAAGCCCACGCTCGAGCCGGTCGAGATCACGGTGCTGTTTGCATATACCCAGGCCGTGCTCGACCAGCGAACGCTCGACGGAATCCGCGGCCACATCGCGATCGCCATGGCGCAGGTGGACCACGCCGTCTCCGCCGGGAAGGTCAGAGCGCGGTTTGTCGCGATCGAGACACCGGTTAGAACCACAGGTAGAGAGAGCGACCGCTCGATCGAGGAAATCTACTACGACCTCCTTCACCACAAGGACTTCCTCGACGCGCACGCCGATCGCAGGACGAATCACGCAGATATCTTGTTCCTGCTGGTGGACCAGCAGAATGGTGGTCTCGGCGTGGGCACGATCATGGCGGACGCGACCACGTCCGTGGCGGTCGCAGATCATCACGACTCGTTGTGGTCACTCACGATCCCTCACGAGATCGCTCACCTCATGGGTGCGATTCACGAAGACGACGACTCGGACTCTCCCTTCGAATGGGGCCACGGTTATGTGGGAAGTGAAGGAAGAACGATCGAGACCAACCCCTGCAGCGACGATAGCTGCGTCCTTCTCGAGGAGTGGTCATCGAGGCTCGGTCACGGCGATCCTCAGAAGTGCGACGTCGTGCGCGTGCTCGGCGAGACCTCCCCCACCGTTGCGACGTTTGGCGAAGGTCTCTAGCGCCGCGCCAAACCGCGAGCGTCTGATATACCCGAGGGATGTTCGATCCCGGGGTCTTCGCGGCCCGTCGCGAAGCGTTCATGAAGCAGCTCGGCCCCTACGCGGTGGCCGTCGTCCGCTCGCAACCCGAGCGGCTCCGCAACGGTGATGCGTTTCACCCGTTTCGGCAGAGCTCCGACGTCGTCTATCTGACTGGCTTCATCGAACCCGACTGCACGATCATCATCCGGCCCGGTGCCGAGACCGAGAAGTTCGTGATGTTCGTACGGCCGCGCGATCCGGACATGGAGGTGTGGGACGGCAAGCGGGCAGGCGTCGAGGGCGCAAAGGCGATCTACGGTGCCGACGCTGCGTATCCGGTCGCCGATCTTCCCGCGAAGCTCGGCGAATTGATCGCGAACCATGACGAGCTCCACTACGGCCTTGGCCTCGACGAGAAGTTCGATCTCTCGATCGCTGCCAATATCGCGCGCCTTCGCAAGATGGAGAAAAAAGGCCAGCGCCCGCCGCGCGCCTTGATCGATCCACGCCATGCACTCCACGAGCTGCGCCTGCACAAGCGCCCCGAGGAGCTGACCGCGCTCCGCACGGCCTCGGCGATCTCGTCCGACGCCCATGTCGCCGCGATGCGCGCCGGCAAGCCAGGCACCTTCGAGCACGAGCTCGAGGCGCTGGTCGACTACACGTTCCGCAAGCGCGGCGGTAGTGGCCCCGGCTACACCACGATCGTGGGTGCGGGCGAGAACGCGACGATTCTCCATTACATCGAGAACAAGTGCGCGATCGCCGACGGCGACCTCGTGCTCGTCGACGCCGGCTGCGAATACGACCACTACACCGCCGACATCACGCGCACCTGGCCCGCGAATGGCCGGTTCACGGCGCCGCAGCGCGACGTCTACCAACTCGTGCTCGCGACTCAGAAGTCGGCAGTGGCGATGGTCAAGCCGGGGATCACGCTTGACGAGATCCACGATCACTGCGTCCGTTCGCTCACGCAGGGCATGGTCGATCTCGGCCTACTCGCCGGCACGGTGGAGGAGCGAATCGAGGACAAGACCTTCCGGCGCTACTACATGCATGGCACCAGCCATTGGCTCGGGCTCGATGTCCACGATGTCGGGGCGTACACCCGCGAAGGAAAGCCACGGCCGCTCGCGCCTGGCATGGTGATCACGGTGGAGCCCGGCCTGTACATCGCGCCGCTTGGGGGGCACCTCGACGATCAGGACATCCCGACGCAGCTGCGGGGCATCGGAGTGCGCATCGAGGATGACGTGCTCGTCACCGAGTCTGGGCATGAGGTGCTGACCACGGCGTGTCCCAAGGAGATCGACGAGATCGAGGCTGCCTGCCGATCGTAATTGCCAGCGGTCTCGATGTTTTTGGGGAATCCGGTTGAGTTAGGATCAGCTACTGCAGGTGGTGGACGACGATCTGAGACTTCTCGATCGGTGGTGCGGCGGTGAGGCCGCCGCCGGCAACGAGCTGTTCTCGCGCCACTTTCCTTCGGTCTATCGGTTCTTCGAACACAAGACCGAGCACGAGGTCGACGATCTCGTGCAGGAGACCTTCCTCCAGTGTTTGAACGCCCGGCAAAGCTTCAAGCGTCAGAGCACGTTTCGAACGTATCTGTTCGCGATCGCTCGGCACGTCCTGTTCGGCTACTGGCGACGCCAACGCTCCGGGAAAGATGCGATCGACTTCGAGGACGTTTCGATCGCATCGCTCAGCACGAGCGTGGGCGGCAAGCTCGTCAAAGGCGAAGAGCGGGCGCGCCTGCTCGGCGGCCTGCGCGCATTGCCCCTCGAGCAGCAGATGTTGCTCGAGATGTACTATTGGGAGAATTTCGATCGTGACCAGCTCGCCGAGGTCTTCGATGTCGAAAACGCGACGATCGGCAGCCGCCTGACGCGCGCGCGACAAGCCTTGCGAGAGCGTCTCGGTACCGGCGACGACATCGATGCGTTAGCTCGTCGCGCCAGCTCCGAGTAGCCTTCGAAGGCGGATCGAGGCTGCTGGGAACCGCCTGAGAAAATTGCATCGAGATCCGGAACGCCAACCGGGTCCCCGTCACTACCAGGTTGGG
The DNA here is from genome assembly GCA_031385555.1 of Deltaproteobacteria bacterium. GTDB lineage: Bacteria > Myxococcota_A > Polyangia > Haliangiales > Haliangiaceae > JABFXX01. Next base: position 28,905 of record JANNBP010000201.1, read on the forward strand.
TGAACCATGGTGACGTACAAGCTGGGATGGTTGAGGGACCTTCCGGACTTTCGCGACTTCGATCCGGCAAACAGCGCCAAGACGAAGGCGGTTGGGGTGCGTTCGGAGCCGCGAAAGGCTGTGACGCGCGCGGCCGCGGCAGAGTACCTCGAACAGAAAACGGTGGCCGCACCTGCTCGGTCGGAGATCGATCTGAGCATTGGCTTCCCTCCGATCGAGGATCAGGGAGATCTTGGCTCGTGCACCGCTCACGCCGGGACGGGACTGCTCGAGTACTACGAGCTCCAAGCCTTTGGTTCGTACGTCGAGGCGAGTCGGCTGTTCCTCTACAAGGTCACTCGCAATCTGCTCGGCTGGACGGGTGATACCGGGGCCTATCTCCGCACGACGATGAAGGCGATGGCGTTGTTCGGGGTCACGACCGAAACACGGATCCCCTACGTCCTCTCGCGGTACGAGGAAGAACCCTCTGCGTTCGACTACGCCTACGCCTCGAACTATCAGTCGATCTCTTATTTCCGATTGGACCAGACAGGCAGTACACCACAGGCAGTACTCGCCAAGATACGGGCGTACACCAGTGCGGGATTTCCGTCGATGTTTGGCTTCACGCTCTACAACTATGGCAATCAACTCGGCGAGATCGCGTTTCCCTCGGCGAACGACGCTGCGATCGGCGGTCTTGCTGTCGTCGTTGCCGGCTACGACGACAACCGTCAGATCGGCAACCACAAGGGGGCCCTGAAGATTCGGAACTCGTGGGGGCTCGATTGGGGACAACAGGGCTATGGCTGGCTGCCGTACGAATACGTGTTGACCGGACTCGCCGTCGATTTCTGGTCGTTGTTTCGCGCCGAGTACATCGGCAACGGCTTGTTCGCCTGAACACCGCGTCCAACCAACCAAAAGAGGCAGAGCGATGTCTATTGCGTTCCACAAGCGACTGATGACTCTCAAGCAACCCGATGGAACCGAACTGCAGGTGCTCGGTTCGGGAAACCAATATGCGGCGACGTTCGAGACGCTCGACGGGCACACCGTGGTGGAGGACCCTGCAACCGGGTTCTACGAGTACGCGGTCACCGATGCCGAGGGCGACGAGCTCGTAGCGACGGGAATCACGGCAGGTGCGGTGCCATCGAGTGCGTTCAAGCTCGCCGCTGGCGCCCGAGCAAGTGTGTCGCGCCGCAAGGTTCAGGTTCAGGAATCGAAACTCCCGCCCGGAGGCACACGATGGGAGAAACGATTGGCAGCCAGACGAGCCACACCACCCGGCGCGCTGGCAGCACCGCCCAAGCGCACGACGGTTGGTGACTACGTCGGCCTCGTGTTGTTGATCGACTTCCCTGATGTGTCCGGCACGATCCCGGGCGAGGAGGTCGAGCGATACTGCAACGAGCAGGGCTATCGCGGATTTGGCAATAACGGATCCGTGTACGACTACTTTCACGACGTTTCCAACAACAAGCTTCGGTACACGAACGTCGTCGCGCCGTATTACACCGCGCAACACAAGCGCGACTACTACACCAATGAGGCAATCGAGCAGCCGAAGCGTACGCGCGAGCTCATCCAGGAAGCGCTGCGTTACCACAAGACCAAGGGGACGATCGACTTCACCAAGCTCACGCTCGACACCGCGCAATGCGCGTACGCGCTCAACGTGTTCTATGCCGGGCCCTGCGTGAACAACTGGGCCAAGGGGTTGTGGCCGCACTCGTTCCACCTCGGCACGTCGTTCCCGCTGGCGTCGAACGCATACGCCCACGACTACCAGATCACGAACATCGGATCCGAGCTCTCGCTCGGCACGTTCTGTCACGAGAACGGACACATGATCTGTGACTTCCCCGATCTCTACGATTACGGGTACGAGTCGCGCGGGGTCGGCAAGTGGTGTTTGATGTGCGCGGGTAACTTCGACGAGAAGAATCCCACACACGTCGGCGCATACCTCAAGTATCGCGCTGGCTGGGCAACTGTGAAGCCAGTCGCGACCGGCACTGTGCAGGCGAAGGCGCCGGGCAATGAGTTCTTCATCCACAACCGAACCCCGCACGAGTACCTGCTGCTCGAGAACCGCACGCGCACCGGGCGCGATGCCTCACTTCCAGGGCAAGGGCTGGCCATCTGGCACATCGACGAGCAAGGCGACAACAGCAACGAGCAGGGCACGGCGGCGCTCCACTACGAGTGCAAGCTGATCCAGGCCGACGGTCGTGACGACCTCGAGAACGGATCGAATGACGGCGACGCCAGCGACCTGTTCGGCAACGGGGTAGCAGCCCTGGTCGGCGGTCGTTGGTGGGATGGCACGTCGACCAAGCTCGAGCTCTCGGGCATCGGTGTGCCAGGGGCCTCGATCGCGTTGTCCACCAAGCTGCTGTAGCCCGAACACTCCGCCGCGGCGGGAGGTGAAGCGATGGGGGAATCACTCAACGTAGAGGCGCGTGGGTCGCACCGAAGCGGTGTCGAGTGCGTGCGCGCGGTGCTCGCGTACCACGAGCGCAAACGCGCTCGCTGGCTCGCACGCGTGTGGTTCTCGTCGGAGAAGCCCAAGCCGTCCGAGCCGAGGCGAGTGCGCAACACGCGTGGACGTCTCGTCAAGCTTGTCGACCGAGCCGGCGCCGGCCAGACACGACGAGAGCGGCTGGTGTCGGCCGCCGCAGACTACGGGGCGAACGTTTACTCGACCGGCCATGGGACGCTCGACGACCTGGCGTATTTCCTGGCCAAGGGACTGCCCGTGATCGTCGGGTACTTCGATTCCGACAACCCATTCGATGCCTCCCTCACCGGCGCGCAGCGAGTGAGCGCGAACGCAACCCACTACGCGATCGTGACAGGAATCGAGAACGGGAATATCTCGCTCCTGCTTCCGCACAAGACCGCTGCTGGAGAAAACCTGGCGGGCATGACGGCATCGAAAACCGAGTTCGAGAAGCGCTGGCGATTGAGCGACTCGATGAATGAGAAGGAAAGAAAGGAGGAGAAGAAGAAAGAGGCGCTCGCGAGACCGGCGCAAGTCGACGGCCAGCCGGTACTGGCGCCAGAGCCTTCGCTAAAGGCTCTGGCGGATCAGGATCCGCAGACGGAGGTTCCATGCTGGTACATGGTGCTGAACTTCGAGAACGAGCGCTTCCAGCTCGCGTTTCAGAAGGGACACGACGAGGCACCACCGCTGCTCGACCTGCGACGCAAACGACGTGTGCTCGCCTTGGTGTGGGCACTGTTCGTCACCGAGGTGTTTCTAGGAATTTCCGCGTACGCCGATCCGTCGAGCTACGTTTTCGCGCTGCTGTCGCTCGGCTTCGCGGTGTTCGGGTTCACCGCGATCGACTACTTCGCCCGGCCGGAGCAACGCGAATACACCGGTACGCTGGTCCCACGCTGGTACCGTCGACACCTTCCATTCTGGTGCTTGGTGCCGTTCCTGACCGCGCTCGGCGGTTCGATCTGGGTCCACTATCAGAAATGGAACGAGGCGCGAGTCGATATTCATCAACTCGCACGCGAGATCAAGGTCGCCGTCGAGCGCGACGAGCCACCACCGCCGGAATCAGCGAAGGCTGTTACCGTCGTCGACAACAAGCAACCGGAACCGACGAAGGACTCAGAACCCAAGGCCGCGGATCCAGCGTCACCCACACAAACCAACCCAAAACCCAATACCAAGACGCCAGCTCCCAAGACACCGGAACCCAAGACGCCAGACACCAATCCCGCGAAGGTGACCCGCGATGTCGCCGTCGAGACCTGCATCACGAACGCTCGAACGACCAATAAGCTCGCGATCGAGGTCCTCGTGGGCCGGAGACCTCCGACACCAACCACGCCCGTGATTGGCGAGCCCACCGAACACGTGATCACCCGTGCGTGGGTGATCGCTGCGCTCGCCGAGTGGACGGAAGCACGAGAAGGGCTGCAGCGACAGAGCGAGATCCGGATCTGGGAGTGCTTCACGACCGAGCGAATTCACGATCGAGTCGCCCTGCTGCTCGCGAACCGCTACCACAACCCAGCCTCCGACGAGGCGATCCGGTTTGGACAGATCGCGCGCGTCGTCGGCCACGACGTCATGTTGGCCAGAGGTGATGTCGACGAGATCTGCAAGCGAGCGCAACACGACACGGCTTCTTCGTTCGCACTCTCGCTGGGAGTCCAGGCGCTGTTCATCCTGTGGATCCCTGCCCTCCTTGCGGTCACGATCGCTCGTGCACGCAAGCGAACCAGCCGAGAGCACTTGCAGGATGACGTCGCCAACTCCATGAACCTGCGCGATCACGCGATCCTGGCCGAGGACCAGTATCTGTTCGTTCCACGCCTGTGCTTCGCGATCCTGCTCGTCCTCGGCACCAACTACGTGTTCGCGCCGCTCGGGCTCAAGTCGACATACATCATGTCGCTCGTCGACGAGCACGCGTTGCCAGGCCACACGACGTTCACGTTGTGGATCACCGCGTTCTCCAGCGCTCCGGTGATCGTCGTCGGCTTCGTCGGCTTCTTGCTCTACGCGTTGATCACTGCCACGCAGCGCTTCGCGCAGGACGACTTCGATGATCGATCGCTACTCGCGCTCTTGGTACGCGGCTTGGTCGTGATCCTTCTCAGCTTCGCGCTGTCCTCCTCGGAGATGAACGAATTCGCATCGCGTACGTTCGTGTTCATCGCCGGTGTGTTTCCGATCCGCGCGCTCGAAGCGATCGCGAAGAAGGTCAACGTCACGATCGATCCGGACTTCTCCACGACGAACTCAGAATCGAGCTTCGTCGGCCTGCCGGGGCTCGATCCGGTGAAGGTGTTCGCACTCCGAACCGCTGGGATTCAGTCCACCTATGATCTCGCCGCCATGAACATCAACGACGTCGCGGAGCGTGTCCGGATCGATCCGCGACTGCTCGGTCGCTCTGTCGATCGCGCGATCTTGATCGATGCCATCGGCGCCACGCTCGCAGACCGGCTCGGGGGCTTCGGGATCACTTCTGCGACCGAACTGGTGAAGGTCGTCGACCTGGCGAAGGTGATTCTTCCAACCGAGGCCGCCGATCAGAATCTCCTCATCGCGGCAACGCTATCGGCAGCTCGCCTGAAAGACGACGCCCGGGTCGAGAGCGTTCGTCGCTGGCAGGCGCGGAAGTGATGTCGTCCGGGGGGCCACACCCCTGAGGTCTCGGTCCCAGTCCCAGTCAACGTGCTAACCCCGCGGAGTCGGGCTGCCGCGCCGTGAACGAGATCACGCGGCAACTACTTGTTGCGCCTGCGGTTTCACGAGATCTGGGGACAACAGACCCGAGCGGCACGCTTCGTGATCTTGGATGTATCCCATGAAACTCGCCCAGCTCGCTGGCGCCGCTCTGCTCCTGGTCCCGACCCTCGCGGGGGCCGAGGCCAAGCCGATCTACCCCTCCGGGTCGGCGCAGTTCGGCGACATCGTGGCGACCCAGCCAAACCAGGACGACCTGGTGTTCGGCCGCCAGGTGCTCCCGCCGCAGGGCCCGCAACACGCGGTCGCGCAGAGCCGCGTCATCTACCTCAACAAGAACGGCGTCACGCTGCTCCCGGGCAACAACGACTCGCGCACCAACCGCTCGACCATCGCGACGCAGCAGACGCAGATCCCCGCGTGGAACGTCAGCGCCACCACCTGGAACGCGACCGTCGCGTGTGTCCGCGAGATCTTCGCGCCGTTCGATGTCCAGGTCGTCGAGTCCGACCCGGGCAACGTCCCGCACATCGAGGCCGTGTTCGGTGGTTCGCCCACACAGCTCGGCATGCCGAACAACGTGGCCGGCGTCTCGCCGTTCACCACCGACTGCTCGATCATCGAGAACTCGATCGTCTTCACCTTCACCAACGTGATCCCCGCCGACGCGCGGCTCGCCTGCGAGATCCAGGCGCAGGAGATCGCCCACAGCTTTGGCCTCGACCACGAGCTGCTCGCGTCGGATCCGATGACGTACCTCGATTACAACGGCAACCGTTCGTTCAAGAACCAGGCGGCGTCGTGCGGTGAGGACGTCCAGCGTCCGTGCGGCATCAACGGCTCGGTCTGCCGCAACAACCAGAACTCGGTCACGCTCCTCAACGAGCGCCTCGGCATCAACACCGGTGGTGGTGGTACGGGCAATGATCCTACCCTTGGCATCAACTCGCCGAGCAACGGCGCGATCGTCCCGCCGGGCTTCCAGATCCAGTTCGACGCCACCAACATCACCAACGCGACGCTGTTCGTCGATGGTGTCGAAGCCAACTCGCTGACCCAGGCGCCGTTCACGTTCACCACCTCGGCGACGCTCTCCGAGGGTCCGCACGAGTTCCGCATCGACGCGACCGATGGCTCGACGATCAAGACCCAGCGCCTCGCCGTCACCGTCCGCAAGGGCGCGCTGCCGCCCGGCAACGGCAACAACGACACCACGGACTCGGGCGATCTCTCCGGTGGCTGCTCGACCGGTGGCAATGGCGCGGGCTTCCTCTTCGCGCTCGGCCTGCTCGGTCTCGTGATCCGCCGTCGCACCTAAGTTTTCAGATCTCCTCCGGCGGGCGCCCACGACGGCTGGTGGGCGTTCGTCGTTTCGGAGGTCGGCGGTCCGCGATCCATCCCACGAACGCGGGGGCGATCTTGTTGTCGGACCTTCTCGGTCCCGTCGTCTGGGAGCGAGGGGCCCTACTGGCGCGGCGGCCGGCTCCGCTAGATCGCCATGAGCTGCTGCCAGCGATCGAGATCGATCCAGCCGAGCTGGATGCACATCGCCGCGAACGCGAGCAGCATCCCGAGGACGAACAGCTGCGGCCACGGCCGGCGCTTGTCCTCGCGTGCCCACCGCGTCGGCGGATTCCAGCGCGGCGCACGACGCGGGATCTTGTAGGTACCGGCAGGCGCGATCAGCTCGGGAATCGCTTCGTCGGCCTGCGCGATCATCGGCGACGGCGCGCGCGGTAACACCACCGGCGCTGGCACCGGCGGCGTGGCACGCGGACGCTGCAGCTTCGCGCTCCGCTCGGGCGTGACGAGACAGGGGATCGCGCTCTGGCTACGCACGAGCTGGATCGGTGTCGTCGCCCGCGGCGCACGAGCGGTCTCCAGACGAGGAATCGCGGAGAGCGGCAGCACGTCACGCGAGATCACGATCTTGGTAGGTGGCTTGATCCCCGCAGACGCGTCGACCGTCGGCACGTCGTCGGGATCGATGGGGCTCGAGATCTCGCCGGAGACGTCGACCGACTGCATCTCGTGCATCTCGATCGAGATGCTCGGCTCGAGATCGTCGAGGCCGACCGGGGACTCGCGGGTCGGCTGGCGGAACGCCCACTCGATCCACTCGCGGATCTGGGCCCCGCTGACGACCGCACGCTGGCGGCGCGCCTCGGCGGTGAGGGCGGCGCGCATCGCACCGGCGTTCTGCCACCGCTGATCGGGATCGCGATGCAGCGCGGTCATCACGATGTCATCGAGCTCGGGCGAGATGTTGTTCGCGGTCCGCGACGGCGGCCGGATCTCCATCAGCCGCACGTTGCGGATGGTCTCGCCCTCGGTCTCGCCGAGGAACAGGCGGCGCCCCGTGATCATCTCGTGCGCGACGACACCGAGGCCCCATAGATCGACGCGGCGGTCGAGGCCGGTGCCGAGCGTGTACTCGGGCGCGACGTAGGCGTGCTTTCCCTTGATGATGCCGGCCTGGGTCTCGACGCAGGAGCCGCGGACCTTGGCGATGCCGAAATCGATCAGCTTCACCGTGCTGGCGCGCGACACGATGATGTTCATCGGCGAGATGTCGCGATGGATCAGATCGAGGTGGTTACCGGCCTCGTCGCGGAGGTCGTGGGCGTGCTCGAGCGCGTCGCACAACTGGATCAGGATCTCGAACACGATCGGCAGCGGGATCGCGCCGGCGCTACGCCGTGACTGCGAGAGCACCTGCGCGAGCGTCGGGCCGGGGACGAACTCCATCGCGATGTAGTAGGTGCCGTCGATCTTTCCGAGCTCGTAGGCCTGCGCGATGTTCGGGTGCTTGAGCTTCCCGATCAGGTGGCCCTCGTGGATGAACGAGGTCACGAAGTCGGGGTTCTCGGACGTGATCGTGCGCATCCGCTTGAGCGCGACGGTCTTGCGGAAGCCGGCGGTACCGACGACCTCGGCGCGATGGACGCGCGCCATGCCGCCCTCACCGAGCTGCTCGTAGACCATGTACTGGCCGAACGCCTCCCCGACCTCCGGGGGCGTCGCGATGGACGGTGCACTCGGGTGCCGGAACGGCGACGTCTCGATCATCGAGGTCGACGGACGGCGGACGGGCGTGATCGACAGCTCGTTGGTGGGCGCCGGTCTACGGACACGAACGCGCGCGATCGGAGCTGCCATGGTGCTCGCGGTTTGCAGCAAGCTCCGGGCCGACACCGGAACACTTCGTGGTCGGGAACCAGCCCTGTCGTGATCGCTTGTTGGCCGTCGGTCAACAGCGGCTAGTCGAGTAGCCGTCGCTGGATCGCTGGGGAACGCGTCCCCGGATCCCCAGGTGTTCACCCCGGAACGCGAGCTAACCGCGCGGATGCGCAAGTCGCGCAGCGATCGTGTCGACGAATGTAGCCAGCGCGTGCCCAGGCGCGATCGTTGGAGAAATCCGCGATCCGATCGCGCGCTCGAAACACTTCGCTAGCTCGGCACGAGACGTGATGTCACGAGTGTCAACTGTGGAACGCACACTCGTGGCGTTCACCGTAACCCTCCTCGCGACGAACGTAGCCCACGCGTCGCACCCACCGGCTCCCAGCCTCCGCACCGTCGAAACCGAACACCGCGCTTCCCCGGACGGTGCTCCCCGCATCGGCCACTTCGTGGCCCCCGGCACCGACGCCCGAGGTCTCTCGTTCGTCCGGCAGGTCGTCTCGCCGCAGCCCTCGCACCGGAGCGAGCGTGCGGTGAGCCGCGTGCTGTACCTCAATCGCGAGGGCGCGCTCCTGATCCCCGGCGACAACGACGCGCGCACCGATCAGTCCTCGATCGTCACCCAGCCGGTGTTCATCACGCCGTGGGACATCGACGACGAGATGTGGGACGACACGATGTCGTGCATGCGGGGCATGTACGCGCGGTTCGACGTGCGCGTCACCGACATCGATCCTGGAGCCACGCCGCACATCGAGGCGGTGTTCGGCGGTCATCCGAACGACGTCGGCTTGCCCGATGAGGTCGCCGGGGTGTCGCCGTTCACGACGGACTGCTCGACGATCGAGAACTCGATCGTGTTCACGTTCACCGAGGTGCTCCCCGATGACCCGCAGCTGATGTGCGAGATCATGGCGCAGGAGATCGCGCACAGCTTCGGGCTCGATCACCAGCTGCTCGCCGAAGACCCGATGACGTATCTCGAGTACGACGGTAACCGCGAGTTCCAGGACGAGATGGCAGACTGCGGCGAGTTCGAGAGCCGCGACTGTGGAATCGATGGCTCGGTGTGTAGAAGCGGCCAGAACTCGGTCGCCCTGCTCACCAGCCGCCTCGGGCAGCGCAACGCAGGATCAGACGCGTCGCCCGAGGTTCCCACCACCACCGCGGAACCGGAGGTAAGCGGCTGCGCTGCCTCCGGTTCCGGGGGCCCCCTGGCGGGCATTGCGGTGGTGCTGTTGGCACTGCGGCGCCGGCGTGTGTTACGCAGGGTCCGATGCTCACGGGAAAACAGCGCCGCTACCTGAGAGGGCTCGGTCACGAGCTCAAGGTGGTGGTTCAGGTCGGCAAGGGCGGGATCGATGACGGCGTGATCGCCGCGGTCGACCAGGCGCTCACCGATCACGAATTGATCAAGCTCAAGGTCGGCGACAACGCCAACCTCGAGCGCCACGAAGCCGCCAACGATCTCGCGAAACGCACGAACAGTGACGTCGCGCAGGTCCTCGGCTACACGGTGTTGCTGTACCGGCCGGATCCCGAGGATCCCAAGATCACGCTACCGCGCGTGAAGGCCGGCGAAGGCGACGAGGACGGCGACGGGGAGTAGATGACCGCGCCCGAGACCTTCGGCGCGTACCTCGTGTACGAGAAGCTCGGCGGCGGCGGCATGGCGAGTGTCCACCGCGCGCAGAAGGGCGAGGGTCTCCCTGTCGCGCTCAAGCGGCTGCATCCCCAGCTCGCGCAGGTCGACGAGTTCGTCCAGGCGTTCCTCGACGAGGCGAGGCTCGCCCTGAGGTTGTCGCATGACAACATCGCCGGGACGTACGATGTCGGGCGCGTCGACGATACGTACTTCATCGCGATGGAGCTGGTCCGCGGCCCGACGCTGTCGCAGGTGATGAACAAGTGCTGGTCGATGAAGCGGGAGATCCCGCTCTCGATCGCGCTCTACATCATCATCCAGCTGCTCGACGCGCTCGCCTACGCCCACAACGCGGTCGACGACCACGGGGCGCCGCTCCACATCGTCCATCGCGACATCACCCCGTCGAACGTGATCGTCTCGACGGCCGGCGTGGCGAAGCTGATCGACTTCGGGATCGCGAAGGCCGCGAGCTCGAGCGTGCGCACCAAGACCGGCTTCATCAAGGGCAAGTTCGCCTACGTCGCGCCCGAGTACATCGCCGGCAAGATCGATCACCGCGTCGATCTGTTCGCCGCCGGCATCATCGCACACGAGCTGCTCGCTCATCGCAAGCTGTTCCAGGTCGACAACGACTTCGAGACCCTCAAGCGCGTGCAGTCGCTCGCGATCGAGCGCCCGTCGAAGTGGAACCCGAAGGTCCCACCGGCGATCGACGACGTGGTGATGGTGGCGCTGCGCCGCGATCCCGCGCAGCGCTGGCAGTCCGCGGCGGAGATGAAGGCCGCGCTGAAGCACACGGTGCAGAAGCTACCGAACGCGATGCAGGTCGCCGAGTGGATCCAGCATTCGCTCGGCCCCACGCCACGCAGTGACGCGAGCGCGGTGTCGATCGAGATCAGCCTGATCGAGGATCACTACACGAAGCTGGCGAAGCCGCCCCGCTCGACGAAGATCGCGCTGATCGCGGCGGGCGCGTTCGTCATCGTGGCCGCGCTGGTCGCGTACCTGCTCAATCGAACGTGAAGCCGAGCGGCCGCTCGAGGGGTCCGCCGGCGACCTCGATCAGCGTCCCGAGCGCGGCGCCCGTCGTGACATCGAATGCGTGGAGCCCGGTCAGATCGAGCGCGTACAGCTGGCCGTCGGGCCCGAGGTCGATCTCGACCGGCAACAGCAAACCCTCGACGAGGATGCCGAGGTTTGCGCCGGTCGCCGGATCGAAGCGGGTGATCGTGCCGCGCTCGAGATCGCTGACCAGCAACGTACCGTCGTGCAGCGTCAGGCCCGATGCGAACGCGACCTCCTCGAGGGTCGCGAAGCTGCGGGTCAACGCGCCGGTGTCGAGATCCCAGACCTGGAGTGACGTCCCGAGCTGCGGATGGTGCTCGGTGGCGACATACGCGAGGTGGCCGTCGAGCACGAAGTCCTGCGCGCCGCGCATCATTGGATAGCCGAGCTCGCGCACGAACCTCCCGGCGGCGTCGATCTCGACGAGGTTCCTCGTGTCGTTGCCGAGCACGAACAGGTGATCGCCCTGGAACTCGAGCTCGACCGGCTCTTCGAGGAGCCGCGTGTCCCAGTAGAAGACGCCGGTCATCTGACCATCGTCGGCGTAGCGATTGATGTCGCCGCGACCGAAGCCGGCGGAGTACAGCTGCCCGTCGGGACCGCGCCGCACGCTCGTCGGCCGATCGACGCGCTGCGCGGCTCCTTCGGCGAACACGTCGATCAGCTCGCCCGTGAGGTCGTAGCGAACGATCGCGTTGGCCCGGTAGTCGCTGACGTAGACCGTGGTCGGTTCCTCGATCACCGGCTCGGTGCAGGCAGCGAGCAGAACCAAGAAGCCGATTCGCGCCACACTCCCAGCGTACGCGCCGTGTGGCGAAATCGATAGATTCGTGGCGCTACGGTGACGAGAAACCGCTCGATGAATTGACGTCTAAACGACGAATGCGTCGCAGATGCTGCGACGCATTTGTCACCGAGAGCGTGAAGTAGCCGATTACTCGGGGAACTTCGTCCAGCCCGCGGTCCAGTCGTCGGCACCGATCGCACCGCAGAACGTCGCGGTCTGATCGAGCCCCACGGGCGGCGTGCCGCAACCCGTGAGCACCGGCGAACCGGCGGCCGGCTTGAAGTTCGGAGTCGCGATGTTCTTCGCGTCGGTCAACTGCACGTCGATGTCGACCTTGTTCGTTCCGGTGCCGATCATCGCGACCTCGTCGAACCCACCATCGTTCTCGACATTGCTGGCGTTGACGTCGAACCCGGTCGGCCACACCGCCGTCGCGGTCGTGCTCTTCACGAAGTACGTGTTCGCGATCGTCAGGCCGGTGCCGAACTGCCCGACCGACTGCGCGCCGTCGATGTCCGCGCCGAACTGGTTGAAGAACGCGACGATCGCGTTGTTGACCTTGCCGGCGGTGCCGCGGCGCAGGTGCATGCCGCCCTGCTTCTTGTCGGCAACCGGACCGTCGCCACCGATCAGCGTCGCGTTCCAGATCTCCGGCGCGCTGCGCGGGAGGTTGTCGAACGCGCTCGGGTGGTTGTCGGCCTCGAAGCCCTTGTCACCGCGACCAGCCTTCTGCTGGACGATCACGAACTGCGCCTTGCCGGTCCAACCGAGGTCCCAGTCGAGACCGTCGTCATCCGGCTGCGTGATCAGGATGTGCGAGAGGTTGACGGTGCCGCCGAACACCTCGACGCCGTCGTCCTGGCCGAGGTGCGACTGCACGTGATCGATCTTGGTCGCGCTACCGCACGCACCGATCGTCAGGCCGTTGAGCTCGTTGCCAGGCGCGAGCAAGAAGCCCGCATACTCGATGCGCGCGAACGAGAGCTTGCCGCAGTCGTGGGCATCGTTCGGCGTCGCGCCGCCGCCGTAGACGATGCGCTCGCCGAACGAGGTCGGGAAGCCTTCGATCGGGTTGGTGCCACCGGTGACGTTGATCGTCGCCTTGCCGAGGAGGACCACGCCACCCCAGTCACCGGGAGCCGGCGTGGCCTTCGCCGAGGTGAAGACGATCGGCTTCGTCGCCGTCCCGACCGCGTTGATCTTCGCGTCCTTGCTGATCGTGAGCGCGCTGCCGTTCTCGCCCTTGACCACGGTGCCCGCTTCGATCGTCAGCGTGCCGCCGGTGATGAACACGTAGCCATCGAGGATGTACGTGTTGATCGCGTTCCACGTCTGGTCGGTGGCGATGTCACCGGCCGGGATGTGGATGACCTCGCCGCCCGGAGGGGCATCGGGGTCGGGCTGCGGGGGGCTATCCGGCGTGGGCGTGTCGTCGCCGGTGAGGCCAGAGTCGCCGCCACAGGCAGCGGCAGTCACGAGGAGCATCGAGAGAAGTTTCTTCATAGAAGCAATTCCTTTCCTTACGGAGTCCAGTCGAGGCCAAGCGCGAACGACACGCCGGGCTTGTACTCGTTGACGGTGATCGAGCCTTGATCGAGCTTCACCGTCTGGTTCAAGAGGTTCGAGGCCGAGAGCTTCAGCTTGAGATCCTTGCGCAGCGCGCGTGCCGCGACGAAGTCGAGGCGGTGGACCGGCTTCTCGTAGGTATCGGGGAGGCCCTCGATGCCGACGTCCGTGATCCGCTGACCGATCACGTTGTAGAGGAGGTTGAAGTCACCGAGCTTCGGTGCGACGTAGCCGAGCGCGAAGTTGACGACGAACGGGGACTGTCCGTAGAGCGGTCGCGACTGGCTCGTCAGCAGCATCTGCTCCTTGCCGAGGTCGACGCGCGACCGCATCACCGCGATGTTGGCCCCGAGCCGGATGCGGCGAAGCGAGCTGTCGAGACGGCCGAGCGTGGTGCGCGCCTCGATCTCGCCACCGATCAGGTTGCCGGCCTTCGCGTTCAAGAACGTCGCGTCCGCGTTGACGTTCGCCGCGACCTGTTCGATCGGATCGACGAACTGCTTGTAGAACGCCGAGGCGGCGAACACTTCATCCTCCGACGCGAACCACTCGAAGCGCAGATCGGCGTTGTGGATGTGGGTAGTGAGGAGGTTCGGGTTACCGCTGATGTCGCGGCGGCGGACGTAGTCGAAAAATAGAAATGGCGCGAGCTCGCGAAACCGTGGGCGGGTCAGCGTGTAGCTGTACGCGGCCCGGACGTTGGTGTCGGGGCGCGGCGAGAACACGAGGTTCACGGCGGGCAGCACGTCGTTGTCGTCGCGGTTGACCTCGGTCTGCAGGCCCGCGATCGCGTAGCGGCTGCCGTTCGTCATCTCCTGCGTCGAGCGCTCGACCCGCGCACCGCCGATGACACGGAACTTCGGGTGGATCTCGACCTCGCTGAGGGCGTAGCCCGCAAACGTATTCAGCTTCGCCTGGTACGAGTCCTCCTGGAGCGTGCCCTCCTCGAGCTCGAACTCGCTCCCGATATTGTCGGGCGCGAACATCTGCTCGGCGGGGAGGTTCCGCACGGTCGAGGAGTCGCCGACGAACTTGAAGCGGAAGCGGCGACCGCCGAGCTGGCGATTCGACAGCTGCGCGAGCGTGCCGGTCTGGATGCGCGCCGGGCCGACGCGGAACTGGAGATCCGCACCACCACCACCGGCGGTATCGCGGAGCTCCTGCCAGAAGTGCTGACCCGAGCCCGGCTGATCCTGGTACGAGCGCGTGCCCGCCATCTGATCGACCGAGTAGACGAGGTCGCGGGTATCGAGCTCGTCGCGCGACGTCTTCGCGTAGTTGCCCTGCCAGCGCAGCTCGAGCCTGCGCGAGCGATTCAACAGGTGCTTGCCGTGGACCTGCGTGAACATCAGCGCGCGCTCGACGAAGGACAGCCGCGAGACATCGATGTCGGTCGCGTCCTGCTCCTTGAAGCCACTCGCGAGCTGCGAGGTGTCCTCGCCGACGTGCGAGTACATGCCGAAGACGCTGATCTCGTCGTTCTTCGACAGATCGATGCCCGCGTTGACCAGCGCCCCGACGGTCGCCTCGGCGACACCGACGTCGTAGCTCAGCGAATCCGTCTGGACGAGCCCCTGATCGGTGATCCCGACACCGGCGTTGCGCCCCGAGCGTTCGGTGAACGAGTGGCGCAGCATGCCGCTCGCCAGATAGCCGACGCGCTTGCCGCCGATCTTGGTCGTGTTGCCGACCATCGCCGTCAGGCCCAGGTTCGGCGTGACCGTCTCGCCTTCGGGGGTCCACACGTTCGGCAACGACTCGCCGATCCGCTCGGTCTCGCCGGGATCCATGTCGCGCACCGCGCGGTTCCTCGGGATCGCTTTCGGCAGCGCGCGCGAGCCGTCGTCGAAGCCGAGGAAGCTGCGGAAGCCACGCGCATCCGCGTTGGTCAGGCCATCCTTGCCGGTCGACACGGTGTTCGCCGACGTCGACACGCCGAGCTTGACCTCGAACGAGGTCGGGAACGAGCTGGTGTCGATCGACAGCGTGCCGCCGCCGAACTGACCCGGCAGGTGCGGCGAGTAGCTCTTCACGACGGTCATCGTCGAGAGCAGCGTCGTCGGGAACAGATCGAGGGGCACCGCGTTGCGATCCGGCTCGGGGCTCGGCAACAGGATGCCGTTCAGGAGCGTCGTCACGTAGCGACCCTCGAGGCCGCGCAGCGCGACGTACTTGCCTTCGACGACGCTGACCGCGACGACGCGCTTCATCGCATCGCCGGCGTTGCTATCAGGCGTCCGCGAGATCTCCTGCGAGCTCACCCCGTCGCTGACCGTGGCCGCCGCGCGGCGCACCGCGAGCACGGCCGACTCCTTGCGGGTGTCGATCTTGTCGACGATCTCGATGGTCTCCTGCGAGGTCGCGGGGACCGGATCGAGGTTGATGTCGAGGCTCACCGGCTTGTCGGTGAGCGTGATCGTCTGCTTGTGCTCGAGGAACTCGGGGGTCGCGAACGTCACGACGTAGGTGCCGGGGGCGAGCACGATCGTGAACGTGCCGTCGAGCTCGGTGGCGATCGTGAGCTCGTTGCCCGGCTGCGTGAACTGCACCACCGCCGCGGGTAGCCCCACCTTCGTGTTGTTGTCGATCACGCTGCCGCGCACGGTGACCGTCGCCTTGGGCTTGGTCTCGGCGGGCTTCTCGACGGGCGCGTCCTTCGGACGATCGACGGGCTTGTCCGTGGGCGCATCGGCAGGCTTGTCGTCCGGCGGCGGATCGGCAGGCTTGTCGGGCTCCGCGGGTGCCGTGGGTTGATCTTGCGGCACTGGCTCGTCCGCGTGGGCGGTTCCAAACGCGCACGCAGCGATCAGGGCAAGCAACGTAGATCGGCGGTCGATACGGAACATCCGGCGGCTCCTTGTGAGCGGGACCCTACGGACTCGGTTTGTCGATTCGACGCGCGCATCGTGACCGGACTGAAACAACCTGCGCGGTGATCGCCACGTTTGACGTCACTTCGCACCGCGGAGCGATCTCGATGCAGGGGTGCCATCGACCTGCGATGAAGTTGTCACCGCGATTTGGTCAGGTGCGGGCTGTGCGTGCTGCCGCTCTAGTCGTGCTCGCGAGCTGTGCAGCCGAATCACCTTCGCGCACGCAACGGATCCTCGAGTCGCTCTCCGACGACAACCTGGTCGCGGGTCGGCGCGAGCCGGCGCTGGTCGCGCTCAAGCTCCGCAAGATGCAGCGCGGGCCGTATGAATGGCTGCGCGGCACGGCCTCGCTGTACTGGCGGGATCTAATGGAGCCCGGGGTCGAGCGCGCGGAGACCACGTTCGGGGATCCCGCGTCGTCGCGCGTCTTGCTCGTCGGCGATCCGCACCCCGAGAACGTCGGGACGTTCCGAGGCTTCTCCGACGGCCAGATGTTCGTCGACTGGAACGACTTCGATGCGACGGGCTATGGACCGTTCACCGGTGATCTAAGGAGGCTCGCTGCCGCGTTCGTCGTGATCGCCGAGCTCGGCAAGCCCGGGGATGGCGGCTTCGCCGCGGAGCTGTCGAAGCACGTCGCGGCGGGCTATGCCGAGCAGATCGCGGTGATCGCAGCCGGCGATCGCGTGGCCTCGCTCGGCGTCGGCGTCGCCGCGCTGTTCGACGACGAGCTCGCGAAGGCCCAGGCGCGCGGCGACACGCTGTTCGCGGTCGACGAGCTGGCGCCGTTGCAACAAGACGTCCGCGCGCTCGCGCTCGGCGACCTCGAGAGCGTCGCCGACGACGGGGTGATCGAGGATCGGGTGATCGACGTCGATGCCGAGCAGGCCGACTGGATCGATCGCGCGATCGCGCAGTGGGCGCCCGGTCGCCTGACTCCCACCGAAGCCACGATCAAGCTGCGCGCGCGGAGGATCGGCTCCGGCGTGTCGAGCTATCCGGCGTTTCGCTTTCAGGCCGTGCTCGAGGGCGCGACGCCCGCGCTCGACGACGATCGCCTGATCGAGCTCAAGGAGACGCGCGAGGGCATCATCGTACGCGGCGTGCCGATCCTGCAGGGAGCCGAGTGGGCCACGCCCGCCGAGCGCGCCGTCGATACGCAGGTCCGGTTACACGCGCGGTTCGACGGCGACGCCCTGCTCGGTGCCGCGCAGGTCGGCGGCCTGTCGTTCAAGATCCGCGATCGCGAGGCCTATCAGCGCGGCCTCGACGCGCCGGATCTCTCCGAGCTCGCGGTCGACGATCCGGATCAGCTCCGCGTGATCGCGAAGCGCTACGGCATGCTGCTCGGCCGTGCGCACGCGCAGGCGCTGACCGCCGATCGCCTTCGCGGGGTCACCGTGATCGCGCCCCTGCTCGCGGGTCGCGAGACCGAGCTCGCCGACGAGATCGCCACGCTCGCCGCCGCTGATGCCGCGCAGGTGATCGCGGATCACGCGTTGATGAAGGACCGCGACCTCGCAGCCCTTCTCGATCTCGGAGGTCCTCGATGATGTTTGCTGCCTCGTCATCGTGCTGTCGTGTGATCGGGCGACGGTCGTGTCAGCGTGTTCCCGCCGACACACGACATGCGAGAGCCCGTGTCTCTAGAAGGTACGAACATCTGTTCGTACCTTCGCGGCACGAGGGGTTGGTCTTGGGTGCCCGATCGAAAGCTGGCGATCTTCATCGATGCCGACAACGATCCACGCGACGCGTCGCTTTCCTGGAGATGCTCGATGACACGATTCTCGCTCGCCTTCTTGCTCTGCACGCACGCCGCGTGGGCCGACGAGCCCGATGTACCGGCGGCGTCAGATCCC
>JANNBP010000220.1:0-5191 GCA_031385555.1 Deltaproteobacteria bacterium
GGCCGCCTTGCCGATCGACTCCGCGTCGACTTCGGCGCCACTGCGCGTCGGCCGTTCGGCCGCCTTGCCGATCGACTCCGCGTCGACTTCGGCGCCACTGCGCGTCGGCCGTTCGGCCGCCTTGCCGATCGACTCCGCGTCGCTTTCGGCGCCACTGCGCGTCGGCCGTTCGGCCTCCTTGCGGTCCGTCGAGGCGATCGTCGGCGTCGGTAGCTTCGGGGCGGACGAGCCGCTCGGCGCGTCGGTGACCTTGTCCTTGTCGTCGTCTTTGGTCTCGTCGCTCATTGCTTCGCTCCAGCGAGGGCCTGTGCACAGCGCTCGCAAACGTCGTTCGGAGTCGTCGCCAGCTTCGCGAAGTGCTTCCAGCAGCGCTCGCACTTCGGGCCGTTGTGCGCGACCACGTCGACCTCGCCTCCACCGGAGCCGAGCACGACCTCGGAGACGATGAACACGTCGGCGAGCTCGGCAGCGTACTTCGCGAGCACCGGATGATCGCCGGCGGCAGGCGCGAGCGTGACCAGCGCGTCGACCGACTTGTGCTTCTGTGCGCGGAACGGCTCGAGCGCCTTGGTGACGCGCTCGCGCCACGCGAGGACGGTCGCGAACTCCGCGATCAACGCTTCATCGGGTTGGCCCGCCGTCGGGAACCCGGCGAGGTGCACGCTGTCCGGATCGCCCTGGCGGCGAGGCATGTGCGTCCAGATGTCCTCCATCGTGAAGCACAGGATGGGTGCGGCGAGCGTGGCGATCGCGCGGAGGCACTCGTAGAGCACCACCTGCGCGGCGCGACGTGCCGGCGAATCGATGGCATCGGAGTACAGCCGGTCTTTCGTGACGTCGCTGTAGAACGCCGAGACATCGACGGTGACGAACTCGACGAGCGCGCGGTGGACGACGTGGAACTCGTAGGCCTCGTACGCGGCGCGACACTTGGTGACGAACGCGTCGAGCCGGGACAGCATGTAGCGATCGACACCCGACGTGACGAGTGCGCGGGTGTCGCGATCCGGATCGAAGCCCTTGAGGTTGCCGAGGAGGAACCGCGCCGTGTTGCGGAGCTTGCGGTACCACTCGCCGAGCCCGTCGAGGATCGTCTGGCTGTACGCGACGTCGGTGCGGTAGTCGATCGAGCCGACCCACAGCCGGAACATCTCGGTGCCGCTCTTCGCGATCACCTGATCCGGCTCGATGTAGCTCGTCTTCTTGCCCTCGGCCTTCGCCTTCGCGATCGTGCTCTTCGAGTACGGGATGCCGCCCTCGTCGAGGATGAAGCCGTGCGTGATCACCTGCTTGTAGGGCGCCTTGCCCTGCACGCCGATGCCCGCGAGGAGGGAAGAGTGGAACCAGCCGCGATGCTGATCGCTACCCTCGAGGTAGAGATCGATCTGCGCGTAGTCCTTGCCGTCCTTGTCGCGGCCGCGCATCGCGAGCCACGACACGCCCGACTCGAACCAGACATCGACGATGTCCTTCTCGCGCTCGAACATCGCCGGGCCGACGCCGCACGCCGGGCAGTGCACGTCGGGACCGACGAGCTCCTCGACGGTGCGCGTCCACCACGCGTCGGCACCTTCCTGCTCGAAGATGTCGGCGACGTGCTCCATCGCCTTCGCGCTCGCGATCGGCGTCTCGCACGCCTTGCAATGGAACGTCGGGATCGGCGTCCCCCACAGGCGCTGCCGCGACAGCACCCAGTCCGGGCGATTCGCGATCATCGCGTAGATCCGGTCGTGTCCCCACGGCGGCACCCACGTCGTGGCGTCGATCTCTGCGAGCGCCTTCGCGCGCAGCGCCTCGTGATCGATCGCCGCGAACCACTGCGGGGTCGCGCGGAACACGATCGGTCCCTTGCAGCGCCAGCAGTGCGGGTAGCTGTGCCGAGTCTTGTCGGTCGTCGGGTTGAGCAGAAAGCCGGTCTCGGCGAGGTGCGCCACCACGAGCGGGTTTGCTTCGTCGGTCGACTTGCCGGTCAGCTCGACGATCCGATCACCGGTGACGAGCGAGATGCCCTTGATGTAGCGCGCGGAGTCGTCGAGCGGTGCATACGGCGGGAGGCCGAGCCGCGCGCCGGTCTTGAAGTCGTCGGCGCCGTGCCCCGGCGCCGTGTGCACCAGGCCGGTTCCCGCTTCGGTGGTGACGTAGTCGGCGAACCACAGCCGGTGGACCAGCTCGCGGATGTCGTCCGTTCCGGGGTCACCGGGGGTGCCGAGCTTGGTGGTGGCGAGTCCGCGCTCGAGCGCCGCGAGCCGCCTGCGCACGGCCTCGGAGGACGCGACCAGTTCGGGGATCGCCGAGGCCGTCGCGTGATCGCGCTCGGGCAGCGGGATGAACGGATGGCGGTAGCGCGCGCCTTCGAGGCTGGCCATCTGCGCGGGCGAGATCTCGATCGCGCTGGCGAGCATCGCCTCACGCGACGTCGTCGCGGACGGCAGCTGATCCTTGGCCGCCCCGAGGATCGCGGTGACGAACGACTCCGCGAGGTCCTTCGCGACGATCAGGTACTCGCCGCTCTCCTTGGGATGCTGCAGCGCGACGTACGTGAAGCTCGGGTGGGCGACGATCGCGAGGTTCGCGGGGAGCGTCCACGGGGTCGTCGTCCAGATCACCAGCGCGAGGCGGTTCCCCTCGAGTCGCGCGTCGAGCTTGCCCTGCCAGTCCGCCTCGACGAGAGGAAACCGCACGTAGACCGACGGCGACGTGTGATCGCGATACTCGATCTCGGCCTCGGCGAGCGCCGTGCGATCGCGCGGGCACCACTGCACCGGCTTGCGACCGCGATAGAGGTAGCCGTCGCGCGCGAACTTCGCGAGCGCCCGTGCGATCTGCGCCTCGTACGAGTGATCGAGCGTGAGGTAGGGAGCGTCCCAGTCGCCGAACACCCCGAGCCGCTTGAACTCGGTCTTCTGGACCTCGACCCACTTCATCGCGA
This sequence comes from Deltaproteobacteria bacterium, assembly GCA_031385555.1. Classification (GTDB taxonomy): domain Bacteria; phylum Myxococcota_A; class Polyangia; order Haliangiales; family Haliangiaceae; genus JABFXX01. The sequence goes on from JANNBP010000220.1 coordinate 2,930, forward strand.
ACGCCCTGCACGCGGCGCGGAACTCGGTCGGCGACAACGCCGATCGCTTCGGCCCGAGCTCGCGCTCGACCGCCAGCTCGATCGGCAAGCCGTGGGTATCCCAGCCCGGCACGAACGGCGTGCGGAAGCCCGTCATCGTCCGCGACTTGACGACGATGTCCTTGAGGATCTTGTTGAGGATGTGGCCGTAGTGGATGTTGCCGTTCGAGTACGGCGGGCCGTCGTGAAAGATGAACGTCGGTGCCTGCGCGCGGGCGGCTTGGATCTGCTGATAGAGGCCGCGCGTTTCCCAGCCCGCGAGGATCTCCGGCTCGCGCTTGGCGAGGTCACCCTTCATCGGGAACGGCGTGTCCGGGAGGATCACCGTGTCCTTATAAGTCTTGGCTTTCGGAGCTTCCGACATCGGCCGCGGACCATAGCATCGTAGAGTGCCGGCATGGCCGAAGGCACCCGTGCATCGTGGGACGAGTACTTCATGAGCATCGCGCAGGTCGTGGCGACGAGATCGACGTGCCCGCGCAAGTTCGTCGGCGCGGTGCTGGTTCGCGACCGCACGATCCTCTCGACCGGCTACAACGGCTCGATCCGCGGCATGCCCCACTGCTCCGACGTCGGGCACATGATGGAAGACAACCATTGCGTGGCGACCATCCATGCAGAGGCGAACGCGATCATCCAGGCCGCGAAGAACGGCGTGAACATCAACGGCGGCACCACCTACGTGACCGCGAGCCCGTGCTGGAACTGCTTCAAGCAGCTCGCGAACGCCGGGATCACTCGCATCTGTTTCGGCGAGTTCTATCGAGACGATCGGATCTTCGACATCGCGAAGCAGATCCAGATCGAGCTCGTCCACGTGCCATTGCCGGGAGTTGCGCTGCCGAAATTACCTTCACCGGAGTGAACGTGTCCGGAGTGCGGACGCAAACAGGTGTTCAGTATGAGATGCGATGGCGCCTACCGTTTATGCAGCGATAGGGCGATTGTTGGATTTCAAAGGTTGCTGTGGCACGGACGCCCGGCCTAGCCTCGTTGCCCATGCGTTCTCTGGCACTAGCGCTGGCCTGTCTCCTCGGTGCTGCACCCGCAGCCGCCGATGGGATGGACAACCAGCCGCTCCCTGACCGCATCAAGTCGGCGCCCAAGAAGGCGTCGAACAACAAGAAGTCCAACCCCAGGACGAGAGTGCGAATCGAGGGCGGCAAGCGCCGACCTCCCGGGTTCTCGGGCTCGAACGCGCCGAAGTCGGCCATCCGGACCACGCCCCTCGAGAAGCCGTCCGGCAACTTGAACATCAAGGCCGCGAACCAGGGGGTCGAGCTCAAGGTGTCCCTCTACAAGAAGGACGGCAGCTTCGACCAGGCCTCGCTCGCGAAGCTCGACGAGATGTTCCGCTGTCTCGCGACCGGCGAGATCCGCGCGATCAACACCGACGTCTACGAGCAGCTCTCTCGGATCCAGGACCACTACGAGGGCAAGCAGATCGAGATGTACTCGTCGTTCCGGTACACGGATCGCTCGTCGAGCCGGCACTACCACGCGTCCGCGGTCGACTTCAAAGTCCCCGGCGTCTCGATCTACGAGATCAAGAAGTTCGCGGAGACCCTGGATACCGGCCACATGGGCCTCGGCATCTACCCGTCGGGGCAGTTCCTCCACGTCGATGTCCGCGCCCCGGGCGAGCCGAGCTTCCGCTGGACCGACTACTCGGGTCCGGCGCGCGTGTTCCCCACGAAGCGCAAGACCGGCCGTACCCAGCCGGCACGCAAGCCCGTCTCGTAGTCTATCGTCGTCGTGGACTGCGACCGATCAGGTCGGGTTCCACGAGCACCTCGACTGTGAAGAGTGCTGGTCGCTGACGGTGGATCAGCGCACCGGCCTCGGGACGCCCTCGACGGCGACGTCTCGGCAGACGATCACGGCGCTCGCGTTGCCGTCGAAGACGAGCTCCTGCTCGCGCAGCGCGAGGACAAGATGGGTAGCGTGTGGGATGTCCACGTCGACAAGCGCGGCGAGCTCGCGACGGGACCGTGGAAGCTCGAGGGCGCGCGGTTGATGCCCGCGCGGTAGAGTGCGGCATGGACGCCCACGAGATCCCCGAGCTCACGGTGCAGGACGTCGCGGCACGTCTCGGTCAGCCCGACTTCCACGTGTTCGACAACAACGGTCCAGGTCGCTGGAAGCGTAGCCATGTGCCGGGTGCGAAGAACCTCAACGCGTACAACTTCGACCGGCACGATCTCCCCGAGAACGCCCTGGCGA
>JANNBP010000235.1:0-2353 GCA_031385555.1 Deltaproteobacteria bacterium
GCAGTTTCAGGTCGTCGTCGATCCACTGACGCTGCAGACACGCGAGCTGGCGCTGTCGGACATCGTCGAAGCGTTGGAGCGCAATAACGCCAACGTCGGCGGTGGCCCGCTCGATGAAGCGGGCGAGTCCTCGCTGATCCAGGGCGTCGGAGCGATCACGACGAAGCAGGACATCGAGGACATCGTGATCCGTGCCAAGAGCGGTGTCCCTACCAGGATCCGTGACGTCGCGAAGGTTGTCGAAGGCCGGCAGATCCGCCGTGGCGCAGTGACCGCCGACGGCAAAGGCGAGGTCGTGCTTGGCCTCGGCTTCATGCTGATCGGAGAGAACAGCCATGCCGTCACCGCAAGACTCGCGGCCCGGCTGGCGGAGGTTCGCAAGACGTTGCCTGCAGGTGTCCATGTGGAGCCCGTGTACGAACGCACGACCCTTGTCGATCACGTACTCGAGACCGTACGTACCAACCTGCTCGAGGGCGCCATTCTCGTCATAGCAGTGCTGTTCGTGTTTCTCGGCAATCTGCGCGCGGGTCTGATCGTGGCTTCCGCGATTCCGATCTCGATGCTGTTCGCGTTCGATCTCATGACGCGGGCGGGTATCTCCGGCAGCTTGATGAGCCTCGGAGCGATCGACTTCGGGCTGGTCGTCGACAGCTCCGTGATCATGGTGGAGAACGCCGTCACCCGCTTGGGAGAGAACGAAGGGAAACGCTCGACGATCGACGTTGTTCGGGACGCCGCGATCGAGGTTCGCAGACCGACCATGTTCGGCGAGCTGATCATCATGATCGTCTATCTCCCGATCCTGGCGCTCGAAGGCATCGAGGGGAAGATGTTCCAGCCGATGGCACTGACGGTGATCTTCGCCTTGCTCGGATCGATGGCGATGTCGCTGACCCTCGTGCCCGTGCTCGCGAGCTTGGTGTTGCCGCGCAAGCTTTCGCATCGAGAGAACATCGTCGTTCGAGCCTGCAAGCGCATTTACCGACCCGCACTCGAAGCCGCGCTGCGTGCACGCTGGCTCGTGGTCGGCGTCGCCGTCGTGTTGCTCGCCAACGGTGCGTTCATCGCGACGCGACTCGGCTCGGAATTCATTCCGCGGTTGCATGAGGGCACCATCGTCATCAACACGGTTCGCCTGGCATCGGTGTCTCTCGACGAATCGGTTCGCTACGGGACTCAGATCGAGCGCGCGCTGCTCGCCAAGTTTCCGGACGAGATCGAACGCGTCTGGACCCGGACGGGGACCGCGGAGGTAGCCACTGACCCGATGGGGCTCGAGCTCTCAGACGTGTTCGTCAGCCTGAAACCTCAAGGCGATTGGAAGCGTGCTGATACGCAAGAGGAGCTCGTGACCGAGCTTCGAAAGGAGCTGGAGTCGCTTCCGGGAATGCGCGCCAGCCTCACCCAGCCGATCGAGATGCGCGTGAACGAGATGATCGCGGGCGTGAAGTCAGATCTCGGGATCAAGCTATTCGGAGAGGACTTCGACGTGCTGAAGAGCAAGGCCAGCGAGATCGAGCGCGTCCTGAAACAGATCCCAGGTGCGTCGGATGTCGTCACGGAGCAGGTGACGGGGTCGCCCGTGCTTCAGATCCGCGTCAACTCGGACATCACTTCACGGCTCGGAATCTCGAAGAGTGAGGTCCTCGATGTGATCCGTGCTCTCGGCAGCTATGAAGTGGGCGAGCTACAGGATGGCGATCGCCGGTTCCCGATCACCGTGCGCATCTCGGATGCCTATCGCACGGACTCCGCCGCAGTTGGCCGGATTCTCGTGACGGCTGCGAACGGTGAGCGTGTGCCACTCGCTCGGCTCGCGAAGATCGAAACGGTCGAAGCGCCATCGACCGTCCAGCGCGAGTGGGGCAAGCGTCGGATCGTGGTCCAGGCGAACGTACGGGGTCGCGACATCGGCTCGTTCGTCGCGGAGGTCCAACGCGCGATCTCGAAGGTCGAACTGCCGAAGGGCTACTACGTACGATACGGCGGACAGTTCGAGCATCTCGAGAACGCCAAGACGCGCCTGCTGATCGTCGTACCGATCGCACTCGTGCTGATCTTCGTGCTGCTCTACTTCACCTACGGTCGAGTGCTCGACGCGGTCCGCGTGTTCACCGGCGTTCCTTTCGCCGCGATCGGTGGCGTGGTCGCGCTGTGGTTGCGCGACATCCCGTTCAGCGTCTCGGCCGGGGTCGGGTTCGTCGCGCTCTCCGGTGTTGCGGTCCTCGGGGATATGGTGTTGGTGTCGACGTTCCGTGCGCTGATCGCCGAAGGGCTCACGGTCGATCAGGCGGTGCGGCAAGCGGCCGAACGGCGGTTGCGTCCGGTCTTGATGACCGCGCTCGTTGCG
>JANNBP010000277.1:0-25914 GCA_031385555.1 Deltaproteobacteria bacterium
GTGCGGGTCTCGGGGTGATCCTGCTGGCGTCGCTCGCGGTCGTGCACGCCGATTCGTTGACGCGGATCAACGCGCTCAAGCAGAGCGTGTCGCTGGCGGTCAACACGGCGGCCGCGGTGGTGTTCTTGTTCAGCAAGCAGGTCGACTGGCCGATCTGTGGCGTCATGTTGATCGCATCGCTCGGTGGCGGTGCGCTGGGTGGAGCGATCGCATCGAAGGTCAAGCCGTCGGTGTTGCGGTGGATGGTCGTGGTCGGCGGTACCGCGGTCGCTGTCGCCATGTTCGCGCGTTGGTGAGCAGAGGTCCTTCGAAACCGAGCGGTCGCGAGTGCGCGCACAACTCGCCAGCAAGCTTGGGTAGGTGCGCCGGGACCTGCCACTATGCGATCGGAGGGGCACGTCGGCAGATGTTCGTGAGCCGCACGTCGCGTTCGTGATCGAGGAACGCTGCTGCTTCGATGAGGTGAGCGTGAGGCACTGCCGCAATGCGGTCGGATGGCTCAGGTGGGCGTTCGTGGATCGCGCGAGTCGCGTGCGCGATCGAGGTCCGCTGCTTCGCGATGGCCTGGAGTGCTCGAGCACGTGCCTCGTGCGTGCGCACTCGCCCTGCAGGCCAGCGCGCATGGAACGCGCCGAGCGCCGAGCACCAGTGCTTGCTCGGGCGGTCGCCGCCCAGGTGCGCGGTCGGATGATCGCGGATGCGTGGTGCAGAGCGCTCGTCACGTTCCGTGCGCGCTTGGCCTGCGACGGGCGAGAGTGCGCCCGCCCTCGGCGGCCGGATCGTTGCATTCGTCGACGCGATCGCCGCGCAGACCGCCAGCCGGTCGCCGCATGCACGGCCGGTCGGGCGATCACGTACGCGTGTTGCAGACCACTGTTCGCGCGCAACGTCGCTCGCGCATCCAGAAGACCGTCAACTACTCGTCCGAGGCAGGAGGAACCTCAGTGCCTCGCGCAAGATCTCGTCGATCGTGCCCTCGTCGGAGCGCATCACGGCATCGACTGCCTTCCCGGCTTCGCCAGCTCGGTAGCCGAGATCGATTAGGGCGCTTCGAGCGTCGGCGCGAAGGCGCTCGTGCTCGAACTTCGAGAGCTGCGCGCTCGGTCTGGAGGCGCTTTGCTGAGGGACGTTCGTACCCACGTGGGCACTCGGATCGCGGCGAACGGGCTCGTCGACCTGATCCGCTCGATAGGCCAGCACACTGGTGCAGCCGGCTGACCGCGCCGCATCTCGATCGAGCATCTCGTCGACCTGAGGTTCGGAATGATGCGAGACGCTAGTGCCCACGCGGGCACTCGGACCATGGCGACCGATCCCCTTCGCCTGTTCCGCATCCGTTGGAGGCGTGATTTCGTGATCGGGTGGTGCGCTCAGCAGCACGATGGTGTGGTGAGCCGCGCTCGTGCCCACGTGGGCATTCTCGTCGGTCGTCGGCTCGACATCGAACGCAACCTCGTGACGGCGTGTGACAATGAGGTTCGCGGACGTTCCGGAGATCGTGATCAGACCGCGATGGAGCGCCGCGTGGCAGCTGTCGCAGACCAATAAGATATTCTCGAGCTCGTGCGAGCCGCCGAGGATGCGGCCCACGATGTGATGGATCTCGAGGCAGCGCGTGGAGCGGCAGCCGGGAACGCGGCAACGGCCCTTGTCGCGCCGGCGAACGAGCCGCCGCTTCGCCGGTGTCACGTCCTGCGTGGCTCGCTCGGGGTCGTCTGCATCGAGCGAGCCGATATGCTCGGCATCGCAACACGCGCGATCGATGTCTGCAGACGACAGCTCGAACCTGCGACCACCACTGTCCTGCCAGCCTCGACCATCGCTCGCACAGCGTGACGGCCACCTGGTAGGGCGCCTTCATGCGTTCGCGTTCGCCACCCTCGAGCACCGCGCGTGCGAACGACGCGAGGACTTCGTCGTCGGTGATCACCGCACCGCCGCCGCGCTCGTCTTGCAGCATGCGCCGCGCATCACGCACGAGGGCCTCGGTAGCCGGCCGAACGCCTTCGAACGGCAACGTGCGTCCCACCAGGCTCGGATGCGCCGGATCGTCGGGGTTAGCGCCGCGACCACGACCGGAGACCATCCCCTCGATCTCGTGCACGGTCTTGCCGCGTACCGCGTCGAGCCACGTCTGCTCGTTCTCGGCGGTCGCGACCCGCGTGAGCTCACGTGCCGCCGAGTAGGGCAGACCGTTGCCAAGCGCTGCGGCGATCTTTGGTAGCTCTTCGAGCGTGAACGCCACGCGAATCCGATCACTTGCCGTCCGCGGTGCGTAGCCGAGCCGGCGCTCCATGTAGTCGATCATCGAGACGCAGCCAACCTCGCGCCAGAGCTTCACGCGCAGCGCCTCGCGCAGCCACTTCGCTTCGTTCACGTCGAGTAGACCGCGTTGTTTCACGATCGACCGCAACGCCACATCGATGTGCTCCCACCCGCCACTCGCCTTCACCAGAGCAACGCTGTCTTCGCTTGCCTGCATCACCAACTCCTTTGCCGAGGATTGGTCCAACCTCTATCACGGGAATTTCGACTCTCTGATTTGCCGCGGGTGCGACGAAACGCGTGTTCTCGTCGACGATTTTCCTCCGACCCGTTCGCGTCGCCAGAACGTCGGAGGTCGTGCGTGGCGCACTGAAAAGTGCGGTCCCCGGATAGTGCTTTCGATGCTCATGAAAAGGCACGTCAAGTAGAAAGACGGCCTTCGTGGTCGAATTCAAGAAGTGGGGCTCGCAACAATGTCCGATATCCGGACATCGCCACGAGTCCCGAGCTGCTTCCCAGAGCTGGGAGTCTTGCGGCCTGTCGAACCTCTCGCTGCGTCCGACGGATGTCGCGCAACCGCTCGACGCCGGACCTACGGAATGGCTGATGGAAGCGGTCGTGATCTGCAGAGCGATCGTCGTGCGAATGAAACGATCCGCCCCGCCGAGGGAGGGCACTCTCGCCCGTCGCGGGCCAGGCGCGCACGGGTCGTGACGAGCGCTCTGCACCACGCGTCGTTGATCTTCCGACGGCATGCGCGTGCGGCGATGGTGTGCAGGGTGTCCGCGCGCGATCGCTCGGCGCGATCCGGTGCGCGACGGCCCGCAGGGCGAGTGCCCGACCGAGGCACCGACGAGAAGCGGATCAAGAAGAGTCGCGAACCCAACCGCCACCGCGCAGGGCTCAGGTCGACGGAGGGACGAGAAGCGGATCAAGCACGTGCGGCCGCCCGAGCTCGGATCTCCGCGTGACGAGCTCGAGACATCGTTGCTCGTCCGAGCAAGGGTCCGACCAAGGGTTCCCCCACCCTCGAACGCACCTTCGGATCGCCGCCAGCGAAGTCGGAGAACCCAAGGACCGCTGTTCCACCGGTGTTTCATCTCTCAACACAGTGAAACCGACCCGTCCTCCGAGGCGTCCGTTCTGCATGCGAACCATGGTGCTCCTTGGCCTCGCCGCTTGCGCGACCGCCGACCAGCGCGAGGAGGTCCATCCCACAACGCCGGTCGCGGCTCCGATTCCACCCGTGATCGTTGCACCAGCTCCTCCACCGAAGCCGGTGATCCCGAGCTGTGTCGACGACGGCAAGCCGTACGACCTGGCGGTGCTCAAAGAGCGCGTGACGTTCCTCGCGTCGAAGGAGCTCGACGGTCGCGCCCCGGATACCGATGGCGATCGCACGACCCGCAAGCTGATCGCCGATCGGTTTCGCTGCCTCGGCCTCACCCCGGCAGGCAGCGACTACGAGTTGCCGTTCGACGCCGGTGGCAAGCCCACCGCAAACGTCGTCGGCTACATCAAGGGCAGCGATCCCGACGTCGCCGATCAGATCATCTACGTCGGCGCGCACCACGATCACGAGGGCAAGGGGCACCTCGGTGCCAATGACAACGCCTCGGGGATCGCCGGACTCCTCGCCGTCGCGCAGGCGGTTCGCCAGGGTGAGCCTCCGAAGCGCACGATCGTGTTCGCGACGTTCGGCGGCGAGGAGCTCGGCATGCTCGGCTCGTATCACCTGGCCGCACATCCGCCCGAGGCGCTGCCCAACGCCAAGGTCGTGCAGTTCATCAACCTCGACATGATCGGCACCCACAACGCGCGGGGCTTCGTCGCCGCGATGGGCTCGCTCCCCAAGCTCGCGTCGCGCCCGATCCTCGACAAGATCGCGCGCAAGTTCCCGAAGATCTCGGTCGCCGCCGGTGGCCGCGCGCGGGGTTCGGACTACGAGCCGTTGTGCAAGCAGGGCGTGCCGTACGTGTTCTTCTGGACGCCCGATCCGAAGTGCTATCACGAGACCTGCGATACGGCAGATCGGCTCGACTACCGCGCGATGGCCGACATCGCGGCGGTCGCCGGTGCGCTGACGATCGAGATGGCGAACACCGATCGCGATCTCGCGGCGGCACGTGCCAAGTACGGCTGCGGCGTATAACCTGCGTTCCTCATGGGACGCGAGGACCTCGAAGAGGCGCTCGCGGCATGCTGGAACCTCGACGACCTCGCTGTCTACGCGGACCTCCTGCTCGCCGCGGATGATCCGCGTGGTGAGCTGATCGCGCTCGACCTCCAGCACGATCCGAATTCCGAAGCCTGGGCGGCCCGCAGGTTCGCATCGCTCGCACGCTGGCTCGGCAGCGATCTCGCGCGCCGTTCGTCTGGCCTGATCAAGCACGGCTTCATCCACGAGCTCGACGATGGCAAGCGGTGGGGCCCACTCGCGCAGACCTTGCTCGACGGGCCCGCGGGTCCGTACATCCGCCGGTTCACCTCGCGTGGGCCTGCGACGAAGGTCCGCGCGACGATGCAGCGGCTGGCCGGCAAGCCGCGCCCATTCCTCACGGCGATGGAGATCGGGGTGCGAGGCTCGTCCCGCGACCTGATCATCTCCGAGCAGCTCGGCGCGCGGCTGATCGCGGCAACGCCACGGCTTCACGAGCTCGAGGTTCGCGGGCATCGCGTCCTCGGCACGCTCGCGCATCCGGCGCTGCGCCGACTCCACCTGTCGAACCACGACTCGGTGGTCGACGTGGTGCGGCCGCGCGTCGACGAGGACGGCTTCCTCCGGATCACCTGCGAGGCGGCGACCGGTCAGTACGCCGGCACGGTGCCGCGCGAGGAGCTGGTCGCGGCACTCACCGCCATCTCGACCTCGGGCACCTACAACCAGCTCTATACAAAGCACGCCGACGTGTTCGGGGAGACGTTGCCCGCTCTGATCGCGCGGCTCGAACAGGCAGGGCTCGTGATGCTCGGGCATGCCAATCCCGCGCTCACGCTGGTCGGTCGCAACGTGCTCGACGGCTCGCACCCGACGCCGGTGGTGCGGCGCACGCTCGAGCGGCCCCTGGTTCCGATCCCGCACAACCGCTACGGCAACAACGTGTGGCTCGAGACCAAGAAGCAGATCTCGTTCATCGCGAACATCCAGACGCTGTCGACGCTCGCGTGCCTGTGGCTCGAGCGCCTCCCGCTGACCCAGCGGATCCGGCGCGTCGTCGAGGAGCTCCTCGACGTGCTGTACGCCCTGCGCCACCACGGACGTACCCACGCGCAGGAGGCCGTCAGCGCGAACCTCGAGTTGTTGATGCGTCAGCTCGGCGCCCTTCAGGCTGCCGGGATCGATCCCAAGCGTGCCGGAGAATCGTCGGTGTGGATGGGTGGTTGGCCGGAGCTCCGCGACGGCGCGTTCCGCGAGCTCCTCCGAACCACGACGATCCGGATGACCTTCGCGGTTCGCTGATGTCAGCGAGCGCGCACACCGATTGGCACGAGTCTAGCGGGCGGAGATCGGTGTCTTGGATGACCAATTCGCGGCGAACGGTCGAACCAGCAAGTCATGCGACTGCGTGCAGCCGTGTGCTTGGGGCTCCTCTTGGGGAGCCAGCAGCGGGTGCGCGCCGAGGTCGATCTCGAGCACATCGAGGACATCGAGTCCTTGTCGTTGAACGAGCTGCTCGAACAGCCGGTGACGTCGGCCTCGCGCTACGCGCAGAAGCCGGGTGGCTCTCCGATCCTGGTCTCGACGATCGACGCCGAGCTGATCCAGGCGCTCGGCTATCGCACGCTCGGTGATGCGCTGCGCGGGATGCGCGGCGTCTACACGACGAACGATCGAAACTACAGCTATCTCGGTGCGCGCGGCTTCAGCTTGCCGGGCGACTACAACACGCGCTTCGCAGTCTCGATCGACAACCACCGGATCAACGATCCGGTGTTCGGCCAAGGCAGCACCGGTGCCGAGCTCGGTCTGCCGATGATCGCTGTCGATCGGATCGAGCTGATCCGTGGAGGCGCGTGGTCGGTGCACGGCGAGAGCGCGTTGCTCGGTGCGATCCAGGTCGTCACTGCAAGCGGAGCGACGCGGCCGGGGATTCACGTCACCACCACGACGCGCGCGACGGCCGAGACCTTCGAGGATCCGGCCGGCCGTCCCACGATGGAAACGCGTGGCCAGGATGTCAGTGCCAGCTATGGCCTGGTGCGCGACGGATATGATCTGTTCGTCGCTGGCTCGTATGCCTACGACCCCGGTCTGTCGGCGATCTACATGCCCGAGCTCGCCGTCGGTGACGAGCTGTGCGTCGGAGTGAACCGCCAGCCCGGCCCGTGCGATGGCATCGTGCACGGCGCTGATGGTGAAGAGGTCGGCTCGGTGTTCGCCGCGATCAAGAAGCGCGGTCTCGCGTTTCGCACGCTCGCCGCGATCCGCAGCAAGGAAGTCCCGACCGCATCGTTCGACGCGGTGATCGGCGACGAGATCGTCACGGTCGACACGCGCCTCTACGGCGATCTCGAATACAACCACAGCGACGAGCGCGGCGACCTGGTGCTCCGCCTCACAGGCGATCACTATCGCTACGCAGGCACGTATCCGTACCAGTACGAAGAGGACGCCGCCGCGGTCGCGTCGCAGCCGTTGCTGGGGGCCAACGACGACGGTGCCGAGTCCACCTGGTGGGGTGCCGAGGTGCGTGGGCGACTCAAGCGCGAACACTACGGCCGCTACCTGAGCGACCTCGAGATCGGCGGTGGCACCGAGGCGCGTCGTGCGAGCGGACGGCAGCACAATGCCGATCTCGTTCGAGGCACGCTCATCGCGCGCTTCGATCGCACCGATCCCGCAGACCGCGGGGCGATCTTCGGGCATGCGAGCGCACGCGCCTTCGACCACGTGGTCGGCTTCGTCGCGGGCCGCGGCGACTACTACCCCGACACCGTCGGCCTCGTGTTCAACCCACAGCTCGGCGTCGTTCTCGATGGTGGCGAGCTTGGACGAATTCGCGCGTCGCTGTCGCGGGGGCATCGGTCGCCGAACCTCTACGAGAGGTTCTACGGGGCGGGCTTCGGTGGGGTCGAACCGCCGGAGCTCGAAGCGGAGAAGAGCGAGACGCGCGAGGTCAGTATCGAGCACTACCTCAACCAGCACCTGCGCGTGCTCGTGGTCGCGTTCCGCCAGGACGTCACCGACCTGATCACGCTGAAGGAGACGGAGCTCAGCAACACCACGTTCGAGAACATAGGCAGCATGAAGTCGCGCGGCATCGAAGCGGAACTCGAGGGCCGGTGGGACAAGTTCCGGTTGCGCACCAGCTACACGCGGTTGCGCACTCGGTCGAACGGTGAGGTCCCCGCGAATTCTCCGTCGTCGCTCGGTAACCTGACCCTGCTCGTGCCGTTCGCTGCCGACCATGGCCTCGTCGCTGTCGAGAGCTACTTCATCGCGAAGCGCCTGGCGTTCGATCGCACCGAGCTCCCACCGATGTTCCTGACGAACGCCGCGGTGACGATCAACCACGTCGTCGATCAGCTCGATCTGACGATCGGCGTCACCAACTTGTTCGACCAGCGGGGTGGCGACCCTAGCAGCGGAGAGCACAGGCAATCCGTGATCCCGCACGATCCTCGCGTTCTCTGGGCGCGCCTGCGACTGGAGCTGCCGTGATCCGCCTCGCGATCGCGCTTCTCCTGCTGATCTCGACCATGGCGCACGCCGAGCCCACCGAGGCGGAAGCCAAGACGAGTGCGCGACGGGTGCTGATCGCACTGCGTATCCTCGCGTACGACAAGGCGCTCGCCGAGCGCAACGTGGGCGACACGGTCACGATCGCGATCGTCTCGACCTCGACGGCGATAGGGCGCGCGGAGCGCGAGCGTTGGCAGGCGGGCTTCGCGCTGGTGCCGAAGGTCAAGGTCGGCGGTCGCGCGGTCCGTATCGTGGCGTTCGACTACGATTCGCGGAAGGCGTTCGGGGCCGCACTCGCCAAGCATGCCCCTGCTGCCGTGATCGTCGCGCCGGATCTCGACGCGCGGATCCCGGAGATCAGGACGGAGACGCGTGCGCGGCACGTGGTGTCGATCTCGACGGAGCGCGCCCTGCGAGCGGGCTTGTCGGTGGCGATCGTTCCGCGGCAGGAGCGCGACGAGATCCTGATCAACCTCGAGGCCTCACGGGCCGAGGGTGCTCGCTTCGCAGCGGGGTTGCTACAGCTCGCGAAGCTCGTCGAGGGTTCTCCATGAGGCGCAGCTCGCTCGGCAGTCGCATGGTGCTGCTGTTCGGTGCGTTGCTCGCCGCGATCGGTGTGTTCATGGTCCTGTTCTTCCCGAAGCGTATGGCGGACCAGGCCGCGGCCCAGGCCGAGGAGCGCGCGATGTCGATCTCGCAGGTCATGGCGACTGCGCTGGGCCCTGCGCTCGAGTTCGAGGATGCCGACAATGCGACCTCGACGCTCGCCTGGCTGGAGGCGACGCCCGACGCGCAGTTCGCACTCGTGCGAGATGCAGGCGAGCACACGTTCGCGGCGTGGCACAGCGTCGAGATTCCAGCGTCACGCAGGTGGCGTGTCGACAGCGCGATCGATCGCACCGACGAGCTGTTGATCATCAACGTTCCGATTCGCGGCAAGGCCGGTGGGCGCGGCGCCCTGCACGTCGGGTTCTCGCTCGCCCGGCTCGCCGAGGAGCGTGACGAGACCCGCGAGACCGTCGCCTGGACCTCGGCGCTGGTGTTCGCGGTCGGGCTGCTCGGCACGCTGTTGTTCGCCCGGATCATCGTGCGGCCGATCCGTGCGCTGAGCGGGACCGCGCGCAAGATCGCGAATGGCCAGTTGCCGCCGGTGATGCCGGAGGTGCGGGGAGGTGACGAGATCACGGAGCTCGCCGCGTCGCTACGCGCGATGCTCGAGAAGGTCCATCAGGAGAGCCAGGCAGAGCTGGTGGCCGCGTCTCGCCACGCCGGCATGGCGGAGGTCGCGACGGGCGTGCTGCACAACGTCGGCAACGTGCTGACGTCGGTCAACGTCTCGCTCGAGCTGCTGCGCGAGCGTACGCAAGGCATGCCGATCGAGCGCCTCGTCAAGCTTCACGATCTACTCGGCAAGGCGCCGTCGCTCGACAAGGAGAAGCTCGCGGTCACCCGCAACTACGTCGGGGTGGTCGCCGAGTCGTTCACCCAGTATCAACGCGACGCCGCGAAGGATCTCGCCGGGCTCGCGAATCACGTCGATCACATCAAGCGCGTGGTCTCGATGCAGAACGCGTATGCGCGCATGCGCAGCGTGGTCGAGTCAGCAAAGGTGCCCGCGCTGATCAACGAAGCCATCGAGCTCGGCTGTCCGCCGCAGCGCCGGCGCGACATCGCGGTGACGGTGGACATCGCTCCGCAGCTCGACGACGCGATCCAGATCGACCGCCATCGCATCCTGCAGATCCTCGTGAATCTGATCAGCAACGCCCGCGATGCGGTGACCGGTCGCCCGACCCCGAGGATCCAGATCGTCGCCACCCGCGGTGGGCATCGACTCGCGATCTCGGTCAACGACAACGGAGTCGGTATCTCGGAGGCAGGGCTCCAACGGGTGTTCAGTGCGGGGTTCACGAGCAAGCCGCAGGGCCACGGGTACGGGTTGCACTCGTCCGCCCTCGCGGCGCGCCAGCTCGGTGGTGCGCTCGGGGTGGAGAGTGAAGGCGAAGGGCGGGGGGCTCGGTTCACGTTGACGGTCCCGATCCAGGAGACGGCATGACCCCCCCTAGCGTGCTGGTGATCGACGACCAGGAAGCGATCCTCGCGAACTTCGCGACGCTGCTGGATCCCCGACAGGACGATGTCGAAGCGACGCTCGACGAGCTGGCGGCCGCGCTGGGAGATACCAGCGCACCCACGTCGTCCACTCAGGCGATTCGCTATCGGATGAGCTACGCGCGACAGGGCCTCGCAGGCGTCGAGCAGTGCAGGGCCGCGAAGCTCGCCGGCCAGGCGTTCTCCGTCGCGTTCATCGACATCCACATGCCACCCGGAATCGATGGCGTGCAGACTGCCGCCCTGCTGTGGAGCATCCAGCCCGATCTCGAGATCGTGCTGTGCACCGCACACTCGATGTACACGTGGCACGAGATCCTCGACAAGGTCCCGCGCCGCGACCAGCTCGTCATCCTTCGCAAGCCGTTCGATCCGATCGAGGTCCGCCAGCTCGCGGCCTGTCTCAGCGACAAGGCTGCGCGCGGCCGCGCCCTCGCACATCAGCTGGATCAGCTCGAGCAGCGGGTCGCATCCGAGGTGGCGCGCCGGCTCGAGCTCGAGCTCGGTGCGCTCCAGAAATTCGAGGCGCTCGGTCGGCTCGCGGCGGGTGTCGCGCACGAGATCAACACGCCGATGCAGTACATCCAGAGCAGCCTCGAGTACCTCGGCGATGCGATCGAACAGAGCAAGCTGCGGGACTCCCAGCCGGAGATCGCGGGCGAGATGAGCTTGTCGGTCCTCGATGCGCTCGACGGTGTGTCGCGGGTTGCCGCGATCGTGCGCAGCGTCGGCGAGTACGCACATGTCCAGCGCCGACAGCAAGCTGCACCGGTCGATGTCAATCGTCAGATCCAGATGGCCGCACAGCTCGGGCGCACCGAGTACAAGCGCGCCGCGGAGCTCGTGCTCGACCTGGGGGAGCTCCCTCCGGTGGAGGGCTACGCCGATGAGCTCGGGCGCGCGATCCTCAACCTGTTGATCAACGCGTCGCACGCGATCACGGCCAAGGGAACCCGCGGCAAGATCACGATCTCGACGCGGGCCCTCGTCGACGGAGTCCAGCTGTCAGTCTCGGACACCGGGATCGGGATCCCGCCCGAGCACCGGAGCCACATCTTCGAGCCCTTCTTCACCACCAAGGAGCTCGGCAAGGGCACCGGGCAAGGCCTCGCGCTCGTTCGCAAGACGATCGTCGAGCAGCACGCCGGCCGGATCGACGTCGAGTCGGTGGTGGGCCAGGGCACCACGTTTCACCTGTTCCTTCCACGCGAGAATCGAGGGGTGGCGGTATGACGACCAAGGTGCTGTTCGTCGACGACGAACCGATGTTGCTGCGCGCGATCGGTCGGGCCTTGCGAGCACGCAAGCCACAGTGGTCCGCGACCTTTGCCAGTAGCGGCCATGACGCGCTCGCCCTGCTCGATCGCGAGAGCTTCGACGTCATCGTCTCGGATATCGGGATGCCCGGCATGGATGGCGTCACCTTGCTCGACAAGATCCGGACCAAGCACCCACGGATCGCACGCCTGGTGCTGTCCGGCGAGGCTCGCCTCGAAGATCGGATGCGCGCGGTGATCTCCAGCCATCAGTGGCTCGCGAAGCCGTGCCCGATGCCGCAGCTGGCAGCGACCATCGATCGCCTGCAGTGGGCGCGCGCCCTCGTCGAGGATCCCGAGCTGCTCGTGTTCGTGTGTGGCGTGTCGAGCTTGCCCTCGGCGCCCGTTCTCTACTTCGCGGTCACGCAGGCGCTCGAGCGCGATGCCGGCATCGAGGAGATCGGGGCGCTGATCGAGACCGACGTCGCGATCGCGAGCAAGCTGCTCCAGCTCGTCAACAGCTCGTTCTTCGCGGTCGGTGAGCGCATCACGTCAGTGCGTCGCGCCGCGCGCATACTCGGCCACGTGCGGTTGCGCGAGCTGCTGCTCGCCGCCGAGGTGTTTCACTCCTGTCCGCAGGCGGGCAGTTCGGCGGCACGCGGGTTGCGCATGGCGAACCTCGCGCGCTCCCTCGCCACCGAACACCACGACGAGGTGTTCCTCGCCGGCCTGCTCCACGATGTTGCCACGCTCGTGCTCGGGCCCGGGCGCCCGGCCGCAACACCGGAGCTCCACGCTCGGATCGGCGGTGCGTTGCTCGGTACCTGGGGCTTGCCGATCGAGGTGGTCACCGCGGTCGCGTTCCATCACGACCCCGAGCACGCTCCCGATCCCGGCGACGCCCGCCTCGGCGTCGTCGCGCTGGCGCATGCACTCCTCGCCCGCCCCGAGCTCGTCGCCGCGCGCGCGCGGGCACTCGGGATCGATCCCGACGACGCCAGGCAGATCGCGGCGTCTGTCGAGTGACAGCTACCGCTTCCGTTGCGCGGCGAACACCATGCCGATCGCCTTGGTCGCGACCTCGACATCCGGCGGGTCGCCAGTGAGGACATCGCGGTAGAGGAACGACTCGGCGATCCGCACGATCACGTACGCGAGCGAGTCGACGTCGATCTCCGGATGGAGGTGACCCGCATCGGCCTCGGCGACGATCAGGTCGCGCACCGCAGCGATCACGCGGCCTTCGACCGGGCTGGCGCTCGACATCACGATCCGCAGCGCGAACTCGGCGTCGTGGCGGATGAACGCGCGCAGCGACTTCGACTTCGAGAGCGAGGTGAGGAGGTTGCGCGTGACGTCGGTGAGGAACGCGGCGCCCTTGCCCTTGCTCTGGCGGCGCGCGGCCTCGATCGACTGCGCGAAGGCCGCCGACACCACCTCGCCGTAGAGCTGTTCGCGCGAACCGACCCAGCGAAACACGGTGGCGCGGGCGACGCCGAGCTCGTCGGCGAGCTTGCCGATGTCGATCCGTTCGCCGGTGTGCCAGGTCCGCTGCGCGAGCTCGAACGCGTCGAGGGCGGTGACGCGCTTGGTGACCGCGGGCGAGGCAAGGAGCTTCGCCAGCG
This sequence comes from Deltaproteobacteria bacterium, assembly GCA_031385555.1. GTDB lineage: Bacteria > Myxococcota_A > Polyangia > Haliangiales > Haliangiaceae > JABFXX01. The sequence goes on from JANNBP010000277.1 coordinate 12,942, forward strand.
GCGTCTTCTTCACGGCATCCACGCGAGCCCGATGCCGGCGAGCGTCGCGCGGCCATCTCGCTCGGCATTCCGTTCGGCAGCGGCGTGACGTGGCCGACCGACTGGGAAGGCCGGCACGAGATCGTCGCGAGCGATCTGAAGGTGTTTCGCGCGGCGCCGTTCGTGGCGTGGAGCTTCGGTAAGCTGCGGATCGCCGCATTTGCGCAAGTCGACTTCGGTCGCCTGCAGATCCGGCGCGACCTCGACTTCATCGACATGGAGGGCGACGTCGCGATCGACATGGACGGGCGTGCGTGGGGTGGAGGCGCCGCGGCGTACTACCAACCGACCAGGGACCTCGCCTTCGGCGCGGTGTTCCGCAGCGGCACCAAGCTCGCGCTCGACGGCGGCGCGAACTTCACGGCGCCCGAGGCGTTCGCCGCGAAGCTTCCGGACCAGGCGGCGCAGAGTGCGATCGCCCTGCCCGCGCAACTGTCGCTGGGCGGCAAGTATGTTCGCGGACCGTATTCTCTCCTCGCCGACATCGACCTGACCCGGTGGAGTACCAACAAGCAACTCGTCGTCGACTTCGCGGAGATGACCACGCCCGATGTCGTGCAGGACCAGCAGTGGCGCGACACGATCTCGGTGCGTGCAGGTGGCGAATACCGTCGCGGCCGGCTGACGCTTCGCCACGGCACCTACGTCGAGCAATCGCCTGCGCCGGTGACCAAGCTCGCGCCATCGTCGCCCGATGCCAATCGCCTCGGCCTGGTCGTCGGAGCGAGCTGGAAGCTCACCCCCGCGCTGCGCGTCGACGGCTTCGTCGAGCAGATGTTCCTGCTCCGTCGCGACGCCGAGAACGACGAGGCACTCGAGGCGTCGTACGCCGGCGGCCCAGCGGTCCTGTGCGTAGGAGATGTCGAGGTGCGGAGGCGTGGACCACGCTGCGAGGTTGTCCTCGGACCACGAGCCATCCAGCGCGCGCGCTTCGAGCGAGGGCCGCGCGAAGATCAGCGACAGGTCGACACGCAGGCCCTTGCCGTCTGCGAGCGCCGCCGGTTGATGCCACGCGGCGCCCGGATCGTCGTCGCGTGCGGTGCCGGCGCCACCGGTTCCCGCGGAGGCGGCGGTTTGCTCGGTGACCGCGAAGCCACCGGCGGAGGCGTTGCCGGCGACCAGCAAGGATGCGAAGGCGAGCTTGTTCATAGACCTTCTCCGTCGAGGAACTTCGCCATGTCGCTGCAGCCGCGGAAGTACTCGGGCTCGACCGGGATCGTGATGAAGCCGTGCTCGGCGACATAGTCGCGACGCTGCGCGCCGGTCACTGCCTCGAGCTCCTTGGTGGACTCGTTCGGGATGATGAAGTCGAGCAGCGCCATCTGGATCAGCAACTCGCGTGCGCCGGTCTCCGGACCGAGGTGCTGCGGATCCACCACGTCCATCACCCAGCCGGCGACGGCGAGCAGCCGCTTGCCCTCGAAGCTCTCGCGATCGACATGCTCGCGCGTGAACAGGCCGTTCATCTGCGGGTGGAAGAAGTCCGACCCATCGAACATCCGGATCAGATCGGAGCCCGGCACGTTGAGCACCGCGCGATCAATCTCCGGTGACGTCCCGAGGAAGATCGCCCCCATGATCCCGCCGAGCGACTGCCCGGTGTAGTAGATGCGCGTCGTGTCGACGGCCCGCCCGAGCAACGGGAGCCACGCACCTTCACGCAGCGAGCGATCGAGAGACCCGAGATCGACGAGCGCCTGCCAGAAGTGATCCTTGCTCGACGCGATGTGATCGATCTCGTTGAACACCGCACCGGAGGCGACGGGCAGGTCGATGATCGGGAACTTCGCCAGGTTGTCGTAGCCGCCGTTGCCGCTCTCGTCGACACAGCGGCCTTCCTTGTTGCAGGTCGTGCCGGACTTGCACGGGTTCAGCGACTGGATCTCGCCCGTCGTCGGGTTGACGACGCTGATCGGACCGCCGGTGGCGCACGCGGTGCGCTTGCCGTGGAACGGGAAGTCGATCGAGATCGAGGCGAAGCCCTTCGCCGCGAGGGCGTTGGCCACCGCGAGGACGAAGCGCCGCTCCGTGACGAGGCCGTGGCCGAAGATCACCACCGGCATCGGACCCGGCTTCGGGTTCTTCGGCACCGCGAGGGTGAACGACACCTCCTCGACGACGTGCCCGCCGTCGGGGCGCAGCGCGCGGGTCTGCGGATCGAGGAAGTACGGCGACTCGATCGTGCCGTAGTAGACGTCGGCGAGGTTACTGGTCGACAGCACTGCGAGCGGGAAGTCCAAGATCGCTTCACCCGGTGTGAGGTGCTCGGCGCCGTGCGGATCCGGCGACACCCCGAGCGTGCCGGCCAGCTTGCGAGCCTCGACGAGCCCGGCGCGCACCGGCATCGTCTTGAACGGCCACACCGCGAGGACGCCCTCGCGACCCAGCGCATCGAGATCCGCGGAGAGGCCCGAGCGTGCGACCTCGAGCTTGTGCGCGTCGATCAGATCGACGCCCGAGACCAGGCTCGTGCCGTCGTAGATCTCCGAGCGCGCCTTCAGGAAGTGGCCCGCCGGCATGGTGATGATCGGGAGGCCGTTGACGTCGCGAACCGAATCGTCGACGACCACGGCGTAGCGCGTGTCCTCGGCGAGGCGCTGCTGGGACGGCGAGAGCACGATGTGTTGATGATCGGGTAGCAACGTCACGGTGATCTCGACCTCGGACGGCGCCGGATCGAGCTTGTAGAGGTGCACGCTCGTCGCGTCGAGGGTCGTCGAATCGACCGGCGCGGTGAGCTCGAACAACAGGTCGCTCGACAGCCCGAAGCCGGTGAGCTCGCGGAGTCGCGTCTTGACCTCGGCCTCCATCGGCGAGTCCCACGGTGCGAGCGGGAGGTCGACGTGCTTGGTGTCGGGATCGATCATCAGCTCGATCGGCAACGGCATCCGCTGCGACGCCTTGTCCATCGCGAGCTCGGTGCGCGTGGTCACCGTGAACGCCCACAGCGCCGCGATGTCGTCGCGCTGGAGCCCGCGGGCCGCGAAGTGCTCGAACATCGGGGCGATGTCCTTGCGGATCGTCTCGAGCTTGTTCGCGTTGCGCTGACGCTCCTCCTTGGTATCGCCGGGGAACGCGCGCTCGTGCTCCTCGGTGTCGAGAGGCTCGGTCTGCTTCAGGAAGTAGAACGCCGCGTCGCACTCGACCCGCTCGCCCTGCTTGCCGACCACGCCCTCCGCGCCGCCGCGCAGCACGACCGCATAGCGATCGCCGCGCACCCAGCCGGTTCGCGGTGGGTCGATGTAGAGCTTGTTGCCGTCCTCGGCGACCGTCACGCGAACGTCGAGCAACTGCTCGGTGTGATCGTTCCAGTGCCAGACCTGAAGCGTCTGCTGGTTCACGGTCGCCGGATCGATCGCACCGGTGAAGTCGACCGTCGCCGTCATCAGCGACGACCAACCGTCGAGCGTCTCGAGGTAGTCGTAGAACTCGGATTCGGCGGGCGTCAGCCGCGCGCGTTCCTTGTCGGTGTCGTTCGGCAGATCCAGCTTGTCGGTCACCGCGTCGCGCGCGGCGTCGTTCGGCATCGGGATCGACTTCGCGTCCGGATCGAACCGTGCGTGGATCAGCACCGGTCGATCGTCGAGCGCCGGGTTCGCACACCCCGTCATCACAACGAGCACCACCAAGGGGGCAAAGCTTCGTCCCATAATTCCCTCGGGAGGAGTTCTATTAAACTTGGTTCGATAGAGTCAAGCACGACGTGATGATGCGTGCTGAGTCATTCTTGCGGAATGACGCATCACCTGCCCACGGTCGTGTGCAATCCGTCGAAGTCGAAGTCGAAGTCGCGGCCGAGCAGGCCCACAGCTGACCGGCGATCTCGCCGCGCGCCTCTTCACCGAACACCAGACCTGCGACGGAAACTGCGAGGACGAGCAGCAGCGACAGCAACGTGTAAAACGCGCGCGCTGCGGCCAAGCGTGCGGCTTTGTCATCGAGCCAGTCCGAGACGGTGTCCTTCAGTAGGCTTCGGACGGCTCATACCTCGTGCCCGATTCGAGACTCGGCCCCGATCAGCCGAGACTCGATGAAACAGCGAGCGCAGGCGCGCGGGATCCAGCAAACAACATCGCCACATGACGCACCCGGAGGTGGCCCTCCCTTTGCGTGGTACGCGCCCGTGCGGGCTCTACCACTCCTCGGCGCTCTGCTCCTCGCGGGTTGTTCGCACAACAAACCTCACAAACCCGGCGACGAATGGCTCAAGGGCATCAAGGTCGAGGGCAACAAGACGTTCTCCGGCAACGAAGTCCGCGAGGGCCTGCAGCTCCGGCGCGTCGAAAAAGCGGGTCGCGCTCCCGATCTCTACCAGGTCGAGCTCGACCGCAAGCGCATCCAGGGGCAGTACGCCCGGTCGGGATTCTTCGAGGCTGACATTCAATCGCGGGTCGATCGCGAGAGCGACGCTGCGACGGTGGTCTACACGATCGCGGAGGGTGAGCGCTCGCGCACGCGAGTGATCATCACCGGCCTGCCCGAGGAGTTGCCGGCCAGTACGGTACGCGCGAAGCTGCCGATCGACGAGGGCGCACCGTTCGACTACGAGGCCTACGATCTCGCGAAGCCGCTGATCCTCGGTGCGGTCCAGGACGCCGGCTACGCGCACGCGAAGCTCGAGGCCACCGTCAACGGCGATGTCGCGACCCACACCGCGAACGTGTCACTCGCGTTCACGCCAGGACCGAAGTGCACGTTCGGCACGATCAGCGTACAGGGCGTCGACGGCGCGCTCGCGGACGCGATCCGCGGCCGGCTCGAGTTCAAGACCGGCGACACCTACTCGATGGCTGCCGTCGCCGCGACCCAGCGCGCGATCTACGGTCTCGCGCGGTTCTCGACCGTCCAGGTCCAACCCGAAGAAGGTGAGAGCGCCGTCGTCAACATGAAGGTCGCGGTCGCGAAGGCCGCGCCCCGGCAAGTCACGCTCGGCGCCGGCTTCGGCTTCGAGCCGACGGTGATCGAGGTCCGCGGGCGCGCCGGGTACGAAGTGCTCGGCTGGCCGCATCCGCTGCAGACCCTGACGATCGATCTGCGTCCCGCGTACGCGTACCTCCGAGACGGTTCGGGGTATCAGCCGCGGATCCGGACGGTCGCGCGGCTCGAGCACCAGGATCTGTTCATGCCGTACGCGGTGGGTTCCGTCGAGGGTGGCTTCGACTACCTCGCGTACGAGGCGTTCACCGAGTACGGCCCGCGGGCGCAGCTCGGCTACGAGTTTCGGCTCGGCACGCCGAAGCTCAGGCTCCGCGCCGGCTACCTCATCCATCGCTACAACTTCCGCGCGGCCAACGAGCTGATCGACGACGAGCTGAAGATGCGGATCGGCATCGACCAACCCGAGCTCGTTGGGGGCTTCACCCAGTCGCTGATCGCCGACTATCGCGACAACCCGGTCGAGACGCGCCTCGGGGTCTACGGCGAGCTCAAGGTGGTTGAAGGCGGCAAGTTCGCCGGCGGCAACTACCAGTACACGCAGATCATCCCCGAGCTCCGCGGCTTCGTGCCGCTCGGACCGGTGGTGTTCGCGGGCCGCGCGCGCTACGGCGCGTTCTACGGCGACGTGCCACCGAGCGAGCGGTTCTACTCCGGAGGCTCGACCAGTCAGCGTGGCTTCTCCGAGCGCCGGTTGTCGCCGTCGGTGACCGGCACGTTGATGAACGGTACCGAGACCACGGTGCCGTACGGCGGCGCGGGGTTGATCGACTCCAGCGTCGAGGTGCGGTTTCCGATCATGACGCTACGCACGATGCCGCTCGGTGGCGTGGTGTTCCTCGATGGCGGCGACGTCACCGAGAAGGCCGGAGACCTGTCGTTCTCCAAGCTCAACTACTCGCTCGGTGCAGGTCTTCGCCTCAAGACGATCGTCGGGCCGGTGCGCGCTGATTTCGGCTACCGGCTGAATCGCGTCGGCACCGTCGACGACCCCGCGTCGGGCACCAAGTTCGCGTTCCACCTCACCCTCGGCGAGGCGTTCTAATGGTGACTCCAGTCCGTCCCGGCTCCGAACACGACATGTCTCCTCGTGGTTGGCGACGCGGGGTGCGCTGGACGAAACGCATCGTGTTGGGGCTACTCGCCCTGATCGTGCTCGTCGTCGGTGGTGCGATCGCGTTCATCCACACCGACTCCGGTCGCGAGGTCGTCCGCGTCAAGGTCGAGGACCAGCTCCAGAACACGTTCACGGGTGGCGCGACCATCGGCAAGCTCGAGGGCAGCCCCTTTGGCGACCTCGTGCTGCGCGACTTCGTGATCAACGGTCCCGATGGCAAGCCGGCGATCACGATCGGCACGCTGCGTACGCACATCCGGATCTTCGATCTGCTGAAGAAGGACATCCGGCTCGATCACCTGATCGTCGACAAGGTCGACGCGCATCTCAAGCAGAACCCCGACGGCACGTATCAAATCGCGCAGCTGCTGAAGCCATCGACCGAGCCCGACACCGGTCCGTCGAAGTGGACGATCGTGCTGCCGAAGGTCCAGGTGCGCGACGCGCACGTGCAGCTCGAGACCCAGGACCCCGAGCTGCAGACCGTCAACCTCGACAACGTGGCGATCGATGCGGCCGCGCTGTTGCCGCCCGACGGTGATGCGAAGAACGCCTCCTTGAAGCTCACCGGGACCTGGCGCGAGCGCGAGGCACCGCTCGAGGTCTCGGTGGCGATCGCGGACGACGGCTCGAAGGTGCTCGCACCGACCCTCAGGGCCGTGGTCGGCGGCGTGGTGGTGACGGGAACGAACCTCGCGATCACGCGACGCGCGGACAAGGCGCCACTGATCGAAGGTCTGCTGCACGTGCTCGCGAAGCGCGACGACGTCTCCGCACTCGATAGCCGTGTCGAGTTGCTCGACGACGTCGACGTCACGGTCGCCGCCACGATCGAGGCTCGGAGCGAGTTGGGACAGCACGCGAAGCTGGCGGGCACGTTCGGTACCACCGACATCGGCGGCGACGTCGCCGTCGACCTCGACACCATGCACCAGGCGGGCACGCTCACGGTGGGCGACCTCGATCTCGCGCGGCTCACCCGAGGCAAGGTCGCGGCCGTCGTCGGCGGCAAGGCAAGGTTCGATCTCCGCCAGGGTGGAGTCGACGAGCTGCCCACCTTGACGTTCGAATTCGTCGGTCATGGCACGTACGCGAACTTGCCGCGCGCGGAGTTCACGCTGAACGCGAAGACCGAGAAGCACCACATCTCGACCGCCCTCGATGTCACCGGTGCGCAGAAAGCAAAGCTCCGCGCCGAGCTCGACAAGGTCGCCGATGTGTTGACGCTGAACAGCGCGACGCTGGTTGCCTCGACGGACAATCCGGCTCGGGCAAGCGGCGGCAAGGCTCCCGTCCACGGTTCGTTGTTCGTGGATCTGAAGGCGAGCGGTGCACTCGCACCGAAGCCCTCGCTGACCGTCAGCGGCACCGTCAAGGGCAAGCGGTTGAGCATGCAGGAGCTCTCGGTGGCGTCGCTCGAGCTCGCGATCAACGCGTCCCAGCTGCCGAGCTCGCCGAACGGACGCGCGTCGGTGAGGATGCTCGATATCGTTCGCGGCGACGTACGGCTGCGCGCGCTCGATGCCGACGCGGCGACCCGCCCCGACGGCAAGATCCAGGCGACCGTGACGTCGCGGCCCGCGCAGGATCCGTGGCTGGTCGAGCTCGCCGCGCTGATCACGCCGCCGGGCAAGGGCGCGACGACGACCATCGAGCTGCAGCGACATCACCTGCGCGTCGCGAACGGCTCCGACTGGAAAGGCACCACCGGTCAGATCGTGATCGGTCCCGAGGTCATGGACGTTCGCAACCTGCGCAGCGCCAGCGCCGACGGCAAGCTCGCGGTCGATGGCTCGTTCTTCAAGGATGGTCGCCGCAAGGGTGACCTGACCGCGAAGGTAGATCTCGATCACTTCGCGCTGGAGTCGTTGCAGACGAACGTCTCGGGCATCCTCGACACGCACGTCGACATCGCGCGGAGCGCTGGCGCGTGGAATGGAGCGATCGACCTCACCGCCAAGAAGCTGATCCAGGGTCTGGATCTGCCGGGTCCCGATGCCGCCACCGCGGAGGCCCACATCAAGGTCTCGCCGGCGCAGCTGCTGGTCAATGCCGAGGTTTCGACGCTGCTGCAAGGCTCCGTGAAGCTCGCGGTCGATATTGTCCCACCCACGAAGCTAGAGGACGTCGCTGCCTGGAAGCGGCGCGGTCGTGACGCTATCACCAAGGCGCGCATCGAGCTGACCCGCATCGACCTCGCGAAGATCGCGGCGCGTCTGCCCACCGACGACGTGGTGATCACCCACGGCCCGAAGGTCACGAACATCAAGTTGCTGGGGCGGCCGTTCGATGTCACCGGCAAGGTCGACGGTGCGATCGAGATCGGCCCTACCACGGCGAACGGCAAGATCGCCGTGCGCGGGCTGCATCTCTCCACGCTCCGCGGCGTCAAGTCGATCGACGCCGACGTCGAGCTGTCGCAGCCGAAACTCGACGAGCTCATCCCGACGATCTCTCTGCGGGTGGCCGAGGTCGGCAACGCGGTCGCGAGTGCGCGCGTCACCCTCCCGTCACCACTGTTCGATCCGCAGGCGTGGGCAGCGGCCGGCATCGATGTGGTCCAGCAAGCGACGGTTCGCACGGAACCGATCGTGATCGATCCGGCGATGCTCGCGCGGCTCGGTATCACCAGCACGATGCGCGGCAAGGCGAAGCTCGATGTCGAGATCGGAAAGGGCCTGAACACCATCAAGGTGATCGCCGTCGCCGACGATGTGCGCGGCGTGCCGATCGCGAAGCCGGTCTCGATCCGCGCCGAGGCGACCATCGATGACAAGCAAGCGAAGGCGTCGATCGCGATGACGACGCAGGGCAAGCCGCTCACGCTGCTGACGTTCGACGGCACCGTACCGATCACCGTCGCGAGTCTCCGCTCGGAGAAACCCGACCTGGCGACGCTGGCGCTGACCGGAAAGCTGACGATTCCGTCGACGTCGGCGCCGCAGCTGCTCAACGTGTTCGGTCGCTCGGAGATCGTCGCCGGTACGGTCGACGGCACGATCGATATCACCGGCACCATCGGTCAGCCGAAGATCGCGGCGCGACTCGCCGGTCACGACCTCGCGGCGCGCCCGATTCGCGCGCGCCGGATCCAGACGATCAAGTCGATCACCCTCGACGCCACCTACAACGAGACCGGCGCCACGCTGAAGATCGACGGCGTCGAGGACCGCGGTGGCACGCTCGCGATCTCCGCGCGAGCGAATCCCGACGCGCTCGACAAGGCCACGGCGACGGTGAAGGCGAAGAACTTCGATACGGGTCCGCTGCTCGCCTTCGCACCCGGTCCCGCCGGCGGCGCCGAGGGCACGCTCGACGCGGACCTCGAGGTCGCCGGCTTCGATCCGAAGGTGGCGAAGATCCTCGGCGAGGTCCACGTCAAGCACGCGCGCATCCCGCTGGCTCCGCAGCTCGGTACGCTGCGCAAGGCGAACATCGACATCCAGATCCGCGATCACGACATCGTGCTCGGCGCCACCGGCAAGCTCGGTGCGGGCGACCTCAAGGCTTCTGGAACGATCGCGCTCGACGGCGTCTCGCTGAGTGGCGGCAACGCGAAGATCACGCTGCGCAAGGTGTCGCCGATCGGCACCGTCGAGCCGCAGATCGATGCCGACATCACGGCGAAGATCGCGCGCAAGGACGAGGTGTGGACCGCCGACGTCGTGATCGATCACGGCTTCGTCAAGGTCGAGAAGCGCGATGGCGAGCGGCTCAAGGAGATCGGGATGCCGGCAGACCTGACGGTCGGGCCGCAGAAGCCGAAGGTCGTCCAGGCCGCGACCGCGCCACCGAAGCGCGCGTCCTTGATCGCGACGATCACGATCAAGCCGATGCGCGTCGAATCCAAGGAAGCGCGGACCTCGGTGAGCGGCAAGATCACGCTGACCGCCGACGGCGATGGCGTGGGTGCGGTGGGCACGATCGCCGCGAACAGTGGTGACATCGATCTGTTCGATCGCCGGTATCGCCTCGAGCGTGCGGCCGTCACGTTCGACGGCACGATCGATCCGCGCCTCGACGTCCGCATCACCCACGACTTCCCCGACGTCATGACGATCACCGTCGTGCACGGTCGGCTCAGCAAGCCGGAGCTCGAGCTGTCGGCGAACCCGGGCCAGTACACGCAGGCCCAGCTCCTCGGCTTCTTGCTCGGCGGCGAGCCGGGCGGCGATCCCAGCAGCGGCAGCGCACGCGACAAGGCGACGAGTGCCGGCACCTCGCTGGTCGCGAACCAGCTCGCCGGGTACGTGCGCAGCGCGCTGCCATTCGATGTCGACGTCCTGCGCTACGAAGCGGCCGGAGTTGGCTCCAGTGCCTCGATCACCGTCGGAGCGTGGCTGACGCGGTCGCTGTTCTTCGCGTTCCGCCAGCACCTCGACGCACTCCCCGACGAGAACTCCGGCGAAGGCACGATCGAGTACTACCTGACGAAGCGGCTCCACATCCAAGGCACTGCGGGTGATCGCAACTACAACGGCGTCGATGTCCTGTGGCGCAAGCGCCTCTGAGGAGAAACCATGGAAACTGCACCAACTGAACAGCCCAAGGTCGCGGATGTGATCCGCGATATCGGCAACAACATGAAGACGATCGCGATGGACGAGCTCGAGCTCTCCCGTCGCGAGATCACCAGCTACCTCGAGAAGCTGATCCTGCGGGCCTCCGCGGCTCTGCTCGGAGCATTCGTCGCGCTGATCGGACTCGGCATGCTGTGCATCGTCGTCGTCGCTGCGCTCGAACCGGTGCTCCAACCGCTGTGGTTGCGGCTCTTGATCATGGCAGTGGCGTATCTCGCCCTCGGCGGCGGCATGGCGCTGTGGTTCATCAAGCGGATGGGCGCGGTGCACGGTCCGGATCTGCAAAAACAGGTCTCGGAGCTGGGCGAAACCGCGGATGCAGTCTCCAACGGGATCAAACACTAATGCGCGACTCCAAAGAAATCCAGGCAGAGCTCGACGCCGCACAGGCAGACCTCGAGACCAACATCGGGCAGCTCAAGGAGATCGTCGAGTCCAAGCTCGAGACGCCGAAGCAGGTGGTCGAGGGTACGCGCGACGCGGTGTCGTTCGTGATGGAGCACAAGTGGCTGTTCCTCGCCGGTGCCGCCGCGCTGTGGTGGTTGTTCCGAGACGGTGATGATTAGGTAGGCAACGTCAGGCTGAACGTGGTGCCCGTGTCATCCGACGCGACCGCAATGGTTCCGCCGTGTGCGCGCACGATCTGGTCGACGATGTAGAGACCCAGCCCCAGACCCTCGACCCCGGTGGCCGTGCGACCCCGCTCGAAGGGATCGAACAACTGCTCGAGCTGTTCCCTAGGAATCGGGCCGTCGCGATTCTCGTTGTGGATCACGAAGTGTGCGCTGCCTGGCGAGGCCGTGACTTCGAGTGTGATCGGCGACCCTGGACGACCGTACTGCACCGCGTTGCCGACGAGGTTCGCGACGACCTGCTCCAACCGATCGGCGTCCCAGTTGCCTTCGGTCTCGACGCCCCGCAGCTCGAACTGCGTACCCGGTCGAGCCAGTCGGACCTCGTCGATCACGTCATCGACCAGCCCTCGCAGGCCGACTCGATCGAGCACGACCGGGATGCCGCTGCCGATCCGGGCACGCGTGACGTCCAGCATCAGCTCGACGATCTTGCCCATCCGTGCGGTGGATCGCTGCAGGCGCATCAACGTGTCCAGGGTGGGTGCGTCGGTCTCTTCCTCGCGCAGCAGCTCGATCCCTAGCCCGAAGGCCGCGAGCGGCCCGCGCAGATCGTGACCGACGATGCCGACCATCTCCTCGTGAAACCGCGTGGTCTTGCGCTCGCGCTCGGAGCGCAGCGCAGCCTCGAGCGCGAGTGCCGAGTACTCGAGGCACGTCTCGATCATCATCAGATCTCTGGCGTCGAGCTCGCCATTCGCCGCGTCTCGCGTGAGGGTGACGCGTGCCGTCGCGATGCTGCGGATCGGAACCAGCTCGGTGACGCAGCGCTCACCCGACTCGAGGGCTGCCGCCGCTTCTTCGCTGCGATGACTCGAGCGCTGGCGAGTTCCCGTTCCGTCCACGAGCGAGACCTGGCAACCATCGACGACCGCATCGACGAGCCAGCGCGACATCACCTCGAGCACACGCTCGACGGCTTCGGCTTCGAGCATCGAGGCCGCGAACGCGTTGATCGAGACCACGCGATGGTACTCGCGCTCTGCTCGCAGGATCGTCCCCACGCGCGCGTGCAGCTCGGCAGGGACGAAGGGTTTCGTGACGTAGTCGTTGGCGCCGCTCGCGAGGGCGCACACGATGTCGTCGGTGACCGTGCGCGAGGCCGTCAGGATGATGATCGGGAGCTCGCGGGTCTTCGGTTGCGACCGCAGGTACCGGCAGACCTCGTCACCCGAGAGCCCGGGCATCACCCAGTCGAGCAGGACGAGGTTGGGAAACACGGTGGTCTGCGCGAGCCGCTCGATCAGCGACGTGCCCTCCAGAAACTGTTCGTAGTGGTAGCGGTCACCGAGTGTGTGCTCTGTGAAGGAGAGCTGTGAGGGGCTGTCGTCGACGATCCAGATCAATGGACGGTCGGCAGCACGAGCCAGAGACATGTCCTTGGCTATCACGCTGCGTGTTTCGCGCGACAGCGTTTCCACCGGACCCGCAGGTGGGCTTGGGCGCACACCTAGAGCGGCTGGATCGATGGCACGCCGAGCGCGAACGTCAGCCAGTCTTGGTCGAGATCCATCAATTGCGGCGGCGTTACGTCGCGCGTGCCGCGATCGAATGGATCTGCGAGAACCTGATCGCTGAGCTCGAGCTCGCGACCGACCAAAGGCGTCGGTGGTTCATCGGGCATCGGTGGTGGACCGCCGTCCTCTTGTCGCCACACGCGGTCCTGCATC
>JANNBP010000290.1:0-8585 GCA_031385555.1 Deltaproteobacteria bacterium
ACCCTCAACGTCAAGTAGTCGCCGGGCTGCACGCGGTTCGCGAGCAGCTGACGGACCGGGTCGGCGTGGTACACACCATCCAATGAGCCTCGTCCGCCCCATTTCTCGCCGGGACATCAAGGGTCCTGCGCTCTACGGGCCGATCCGCGACGACTACCGCTCCCGCGTGATCGCGTTGAAGCGGCCGCGCCGCGTGGTGATCGGAGACCGTGTCGCCCTCGTGTTCGAGAACCGCCACACCCTGACGCTGCAGATCGAAGAGATGTGCCGCGCGGAGAGCATGACGCGCGACGAGCAGATCGAGGAAGAGATCGCCGTCTACAACGAGATGATGCCGACCGAGACGTCGCTGTCGGCCACGTTGTTCGTCGAGCTTCCGTCGGATGTCGATGCCAGGGCCGAGCTCGACAAGTTGATCGGACTCGACGAGCACGTCGTCCTCGAGATCGGGTCGCACAAGATCCGCGCCCAGTTCGAGCCCGGCCGCGCCACCGCGGATCGGATCTCCGCCGTGCAGTACACGCGCTATCCGCTGACGGCCGAGGTTCGGAGCGCGCTCCAGATGCCCGGCACCAGGATCGCCGTCGCGATCGATCACCCGAACTACACGCATCGCGTCGAGTGCTCCGAGGACATGCGTGCCTCGCTCGCCGGCGACTATGCGTAGCGCGTGGTGGCTCGTCCTCGCGGTTGGTTGCGGGGGGGCCCGTGATCGCGCGCGTCGCGAGGCCGTCGATTTTCAGTGCCGCGAGCGGATCGCGAGCTACATCGCCACGCATCACATGGGAGGCGACGAGATCGGCGTGCAGATGGACTGCACCGAGAAGGGCCCGCGGATCAAACGCTGGCGGATGAACAAGCAGGGGCAGCGGGTCGACGACGAGCACGCGTTGTCACCCGTCGAGTTCGACAACGTGTGGCGCGAGATCGATGGCGCCGGGTGGCCGAACCTCAAGGACTGCGGCAACGGCACCAACGGCAAGCAGGATCCGATCTACACGTTCGACATCAAGGACGACCAGAACAAGACGTCGTTCCAGTGCCAGTCGAAGTCGATGCCGTACCCGTACAACACGATCGTCGATCCGATGGACGTCGCCGCGCAGCGCGATCGCAAGCAACTTGGTGACGACGAGCCCGCCGATCTGAAGGCGCTCGATCACAAGCAGAAGCAGAAATGAAGCTGGCCGGCACCACGGCGATCGTGACGGGTGCGAGCCGAGGCATCGGGCGCGCGATCGCCCTGCGTCTGGCAAGCGCGGGCGCAGAGCTCGCGTTATGGGCGCGAGACAAGGCCGCGCTCGACGGGGTCGCCGCGGAGATCGCGGCAGCCAACGGCAAGGCGATCGCGTACGAGTGCGATGTTTCGGATCCGGCGGCCGTCGAGCGCGTCGCGTCCCTGGTGCGAATCGCGTTGCCTCCGGTGCGGACGATCGTCAACAACGCGGGTGCCGTGATCCGCAAGCCGACGGCCGAGATCGACGATGCCGAGTGGCGGCGCGTGATGGCCGTCAACCTCGACGGCACGTTCCATGTCACCCGGGCGTTTCTTCCGCAGCTCACGAGGACCGGCGGGCGCATCATCAATATCTCCTCCCGGGCGGGCCGCGAGGGCACCGCCCTGCTCGCGCCGTACTGCGCGGCCAAGCATGCCGTCGTTGGTTTCACACGTTCGCTTGCCGAGGAACTGCGCGCTGCTAAGGTCTGCGTGAATGCAGTCTGTCCAGGTTCCGTCGATACGGCGATGCTCCGAGAGGGCCTCCCGGGCGCGGAGCCAGACATGACGCCGGATGACATCGCGCGAACGGTGCTGTTTCTAGCTACCGACGCCCCCGATGCATTGACCGGCACATGCATCGACGTCTTCGGGTAATGTGGTGATCGGACCGCTTGGTATGTCGGAGCTGAGTCAAGGACTCGACCCCAGCGCGCTAGCTTCGCTGCCGATCTTTCCGTTACCCAATTGCGTCCTGCTACCGGGCGGGCTGCTGCCGCTACACGTGTTCGAGCCGCGCTATCGCGAGCTCACCAAGCACTGCCTCGACTCGCACCAGTTGATGGGTGTGGCGCGGCTCCGGCCCGGCTACGAGACCGCGTACTACGGTCGCCCACCGGTCTTCGAACGGTTCGGCGTCGGCAAGATCATCTGCAGCGAGGAGCTGCCGGATGGTCGGTTCGCGCTGTTGTTGCGCGGGATCGCGAGGGTCGAGATCGCGCGCGAGCTGCCCGCGGACCTGGCGTATCGCCGCGTCGAGGCGAGGCTGCTCGATGATTCGTGGTGCGATCAGATCGAGATCAAGCAGACCCATCGCCGGCTGATCCACCTGTGCGATCGGCTGGCCGAGGTGATCGAGCAGGGCGGGCCGCAGCTGCGAGATCTGGTGCGCTCGTTCGAGGCCCCCGGCGAATGCGCAGATGCGATCGCCGCCGCGTTGATCATGGATGCCGATGCGCGCCAGGAGCTGCTCGAGGCGTGCGATCCGATGGTTCGCCTGCAACGGACGCTCGGACACGTGAGCCACCTCCTCTGCGAGCTCGCCCCGTGCACCGAGACCGTGAACTGAACCGTCAGAAGGTCGATCCGCGTGACGTGCTGCGACGCCGCGCGACGGACTGGGATCGCGAGTTCCTCGAGGACACGCACGTTCGCGCGCTCGGCCCGACGGCGCTGGTCGGCTACGGCTGGACCGAGGAACGTGTGCGCAAGCACTTTCACCGTGAGATCCACCTCGACAACTGCTGGGTGATCGCGGCCGACGGCATTCGCGCGGGCTACCTCTCGCTCGAGCGCAAGGGACACGGTCCCGCTAGCACCGAGGGACACTGGTACATCGACGCGATCGCGATCGTCCCGAACTTCCAGCGCCGCGGCGTCGGGGAAGCGGCGCTCCGCGACGTGATGGACGAAGCGGGGCGGACGCCGATCCGCCTCAGCGTGCTGCTGACCAATCGCGCGCGCGGCTTGTATCGCCGCCTCGGCTTTCGCGTGATCGGCGGCGACCGCCAGCGCGAGCTGATGGAGTGGCGCGCGCAGCCGTTCTGACTACTTCGCTTTGAGGCAGACGTTGCCGGTGCACGCGAAGCCCGACGCACAATCCGTCTGCGCGGTGCAGACGTCGCCCTCGGTGCCGAGCACGGGATCGGGCGGCTTCGGGGCGGGTGGCTTCGGGCCGATCGGCTTCGCCGGCGGTTGCGCTGGCTTCGCCACCGGCGGCTGCACGGGATAGCTGGTCGGCGGCTGGGTGGGCTTCGCCACGGGGTGACTGGTCGGCGTCGGCGGCTGCGTGGGTCTCGCGACTGGCGGCTGCTGTACCGGGTAGCCCGTCGGAGGATAGGGCTGCTGCGGGTAGCCCGGTTGCTGCTGCGGATATGTCTGCTGGGGATAGCCCTGCGGCGGGTACTGCTGCGGCGGGTACTGCTGCGGCGGATACTGCTGCGGCGGATACTGCTGCGGGTCCTGCTGCGGATAGCCGTACCCCTGCTGCGGGTAGCCGTAGCCGGCCTGCTGCTGCTGGCCGTACGCCTGCGCCATGAACGTCTCGTTCGCGCGCTTGCACTTGCTGACGCGCGAGTGGCCGACCAGGGCGCTGATGCCGGCGGCACCGGCGACGATGAACCCGGTCGCGATCGCGTCACTATCCGGGTCGTCGCTGGTGACGTTGTTGTTGTCCTGCGAGATGGCGCTGATCATCGCGAGCGTCAGGACGGCGGCGACCACACCGTCGACCGCGGGCCACGTCATCGAGTTCGTGCAATCCGGCGGCGCGGTCGCGACGGAGCCCTTGGATAGGCCACGCGTCAGGAACAGCGAACAGCCGGTCAGGGAGACGGTGACGAGACCAACGACGGCGGTACTGGCTATTCGGCGCATGGCTTTCCGGGGCGACGGCTCGGTCATCCTCGCACGAAGGCTGCCTACTCGTAGCCTTCTTTTCGCTTCACCGCGGCACGCTTGGCCGCATCGGCCGTGGCGGCACTCGGGCTGCCACAGTCGGCGAGCCGCGTCTGGCCCGCGCTGTCGATCTTCCCGAACACGGTGATCGTGTGGTTGCCACGCACCTCGATGTTCCAGAACTTGTTCTCGTCGTCGTTGACCAGCTCGATGCGCTGCGTGCGTGGGCCGTACTTCGCGAACGGACTATCCGGATCGTCATCGTCGGCGTTCGCCGCTGGCGCTTCCTCTGCTTCCTCTTCCTCGGGATCCGGGAGCCGCTGCGGCTTGGGCGGCATCACGTTCTTCACTGCCGGCGCCCGCGGTGTGGTGATCGTGCGGTCGCACATCTTCACGAACTCGGTCTCGCTGATGATCTTGATGCGCGAGCCCTGCGCCTGCAGCCGTTCCGCCTTGAGGATCTTGTCGCCCTTCGCGCCGGCACCGAACAGCGGCGAGCCGTCGTCGCCGACGACGAGGTAGTCGAGATCCGCCGAGACGGAACCGGCATTGACGCCACCGATCGAGGTCACCTTCGACTGCGCCTGCGAGCGTTGCATGCCCGCCAGCTTGCCGGTGAACATGAACTTCTTGCCGCGCGCGAGATCGGAGCCAGCCGACACCAGGTCAGGAGCGCGGAGCATCTTCCTCGGCGGCTCGGGGTCATCATCTCCTTCGTCCTCGTCGTCGGTCGCTGGCTTCGGCACCGCGACCTTCGGAGCAGCGGCCTTTGGGGCAGCAACCTTCGGGGCGGTGACCGTCCGATCGCACATCTTCACGAACTCGGTCTCGCTGATGATCTTGAGGCTCGAGCCCTGAGCGATCAGCTTCTCGGCCTTGAGGATCTTGTCGCCCTTCGCGCCACCACCGAACAACGGCGAGCCTTCGTCGCCGACGACGAGGTAGTCGAGGTCCGCCGACACCGAGCCGGCGTTGATGCCACCGATCGACGTCACCTTCGACTGTGCTTGCGAGCGCTGCAGGTCGGCCAGCTTGCCGGTGAACATGAACTTCTTGCCGCGCGCGAGATCGCTGCCTGCCGACTCCAGCTTCGGGGCCGGATGCATCTTCCGCGGCGCTTCGTCCTCGTCCTCGTCCTCGTCCTCGTCGTCGTCGGGTGGAGGTGCCACCTTCTTCGTAACGGCACGCGTGTCCGGGGCCGAGGTCTTTGCACTGGTGGTGGACGAGGGGGCTCCACTTCCCTTTGCCAGTGGAACGGTCTGGATGGCGCGCGAGGACTTCGCGATCGGCGCCGGCGTGTCGACATCGAGCCGCTCGCCGACGTACGACGGGAACCGCGGCACGCCGTCGTCGGACAGCTCCTGGTAGCGGAACGTGATCACGGCACCGATCGCCGGCGGATTCTCGCGCTCGTGATCGGAGAACCCGGTGCCCGCGTTGAACGTGATGCCACCTGGTAACTGGCAGATCAGTGCACCGAGCCGACCCTTGTGCTTGCCGCTGCCGGGTGCGTGCCCGATCACGGTGGCCTCGGCGTCGTGGAACGTCTTGACCTTGAGCAGCGTCTGCGAGCGGCCCGGGACGTACTTGCTGCCCGGCTGGCGGAGCATCAAGCCCTCGCCGCCGAGTGCCTCGACACGCGCGAGCTCCTCGCGCAGGTGATCGAACCCCTCGCACTCGACATGCTCGTGCCACCGCGCGTGCGGCGCGTCGACACGCTCGAGCACACTCTTCGCGTGCAGCTGGCGCTGCTCGAACGAGCCCTTCGCGTTCGGTGCGTCGAACACGACGAACTGCACGGTCTTCCATTCCTGGCCGGCGGCACCCGAGCGGACGATACTCGTCGTCTTCTGAAACATCTTGCGACCGACCCACAGCTCGCCATCGAGCGTGTCGGCCGGGAGATCTGCGACGAACCAATCGGGCGCGAAGAACCGGTTGCCGAGCCGCGACGTGAAGGTCTCGCCGTCCCAGTACGCGCGGATGCCGTCGAGCTTCTCGCTCATCCACCAGCCCTTGGGATCGTGGTCGACCTCCCACTTGTGCGCGAGGAGGACGGGCGGCGCCGTCTCCTTCTTGTTCGCCGACCCACCACCACCTGACTTCGTGGCGGCTGCACGCGACGGCAGCGCCCCGAGACGCGCGGTCTCGAAGTCTTCACCGAGGTACCCGCGCAGGTGCTTGCACGTGCGCAGGTCGACTGGCGCCCCCTGGTTCTTCCACGCCGGGCACGAACACATGTAGACCTTGCCGTGGCGGGTCAGCGTGTACGTGCTGCTCGAGCCCTCGACCTCGGCGGTGTCACCGTCGGCGAGCTTGGATTCCTGCTCGCCCTCGCCTCCCCCTTCGACTTCCTCTTCATCGTCGGCCATGGGCGACGATGTTACTCATCAACCCTGGTTGTAGCCCTCACCGAGCAGCGTCTTCTTCAGGCGCTCGTGGGCCTTCTTCGCGGCGTCGGCATCGGCGTAGGTCTCGACCGCTTCCATCCGCACGGTCTTGCCATCGATCGAGAGATACGTCTCGACCTTGCGCTTGCCGGCCTCGAGCACGTAGCGCACACCGGCGGGCCTGGCCGCGGGTGCAGCGGCGATCGACTTCGGCGCGGACTTCTTCGGAGGAGCTGCTTCCTCCTCGTCGTCGCCGTCATCCTCGTCCTCGTCCGACGCTTCTTCTCCACCACCACCACCACCACCACCACCGCCGGCGTCCGCATAGCCCTTCTTGCGCTTCTCGCGGACCAGCTTCTCGTACTCGGCTTCGGCCGCGTCCGGATCACCGAGCTGCTTCACCTGGGTCTGGCCGTTCGAGCCGATCTTGCCGTAGTTGACGTAGAGCGTCTTGCCCTCGACGCGCGCGCGCCAGAACTTGCTCGACGTGCCTTCTTCGAACTCGAGGTTTACGGTCCAGTCACTCATGTCTGTTCCTTCGTCGGTTGCTGGTCGCGCTTCGCGATCAACGCGTCGAGCCGAGCCATGAAGTCACGCCCCTTCTTGAGGTCGGTCATCATGATGAATGCGGCCTTGCCCTTGAGCTGCTCGAGGGTCTCGTCGATCTTGTTCGGGCGACCGAGCTCGCGGTTCTTGATCGCCGCTCGCAGCTGACGCACGGTCTCGCGTGGCACGCGCGCCGAGGGGATGCCGGCAGGCGCGGTGTTGACCACCAGGCCGGTCACCTTCTGGCGCGCACCGCTGCGCATCACCGCCGTCTTCTTGATGTGGATCTCGAAGCCCTCGGCGCGAACGATCGTATTGACACCGCGCATCAGCGCGCCGATGTCACTCTGCGATCCGCCGTGCCACGAGAACGTCAGGTCATCGGCGTAGCGCGTGTAGCGGCAGTCGAGCTTGCGCGCGAGCCCGGAGAGCCGGCAATCGAGGCGCAGGCACAGCGCGTTGGTGATCGACGGGCTGGTCGGTGCACCTTGCGGTAGCGAGCGCGGCCCGATGGCGACGTAGTGCTTCCTGCCGTGGGTGTCGACTTCCTCGCGCGGCGATTCGGTGGCGAGCAGCGACATCAGCGTCGCAACCTGCTCGCCGAGTCCGGCGCGCCGCAACAGGCCCTTGACGCGGCGCATCGTCACCGTCGGATAGAAGCTCTTGATGTCGAACTTGATGACCGTCTTCGCGGTCGCGTGGACGAGGGCGTTGGTCAGGATCGAGCGGCCCGCCAAGAAGCCGTGCGCGGAGCCGTGCACCGGGAGGTGCTCGGTGATCTCGTTCATGATCCAGCGCTGCACGCGCTTGAGCTCCGGCTTGGGCGCCGAGATCAAGCGCGACGTGCCATCGCGCTTCGGGATGTTCCACCTCACGTAGTGCGATCCGGTATCGACCTCGCGGTGATACGCGAGCCAGCGCAGCCGCGGGATGGTGACCTCGACGGCCTTCGCGAACGCCTCGAGGTCGCCCGCACCACCGGTGAAGAACGCGGGGAACGCGTTGTCCTGGCGCTTCTTGACCGGATCGTCGGCGTCGAACCGATCGACATCGGCGGTGTCGTGCCAGAACACGCCCGGTCCGAGGTGGACGATGTGCGAGCGCTTGTAGGACAGCCACGCGGTCTTGTAGAGCTCGCGGCGAACGCGACGCTCTTCTTCGCGGCGCGCCTTGAACGCCTTCTTCTCGGCGTCCGACATCGACGACGGCACGCCCGCGTACGACAGGCCAAGCCGCTGGATCTCGGCGTCGACCCATTCGCGAATGCCACCCTTGGCTTCGACGTCAGCCCATTTCAGCTCGGGCTCAGCCACGATGTACCTCGATCAAAAAGCGGAGGAGGAGTCGAGACCCGCTACATCCCTCATGGGACACGGTAGGCTCACCGGCGGGCCGAGTACCAGGCATCCAATTGCTTGGCTCGAACCGCGGTGGTGTGGTTGGTCCAGCTGAGCCAAGCAATTGGATGCCTGGTACTCGAGCCCGCCAAGAACAGCCTACCTTGTGGAGAGTGGCCTGTGATTTTGCCCGGACGGCGCGACGCCGCCCTTGCGATTGCTCGCTGGCTAACGGATTCGACTCCTCCTCCAAACCAAAAACGTTGAGTGCTGCTTCGCGAACAAAGAGAGAAGGAGTCGTGCCCGCTACATCCCTCATGGGACACGGTAGGCTCACCGGCCGGCCGTCCCGAAGTCGATTGAGACGACGGTTCGAACCGCGGTGGTGAGGTTGGTCCAGCTGAACCGTCGTCTCAATCG